>NZ_AGJL01000009.1 GCF_000243455.1 Methanotorris formicicus Mc-S-70
ATAATTGCAATACACTCCTCATCCTTTGGTATGAATAACTTATATACTTCGACGCTCATAAAATTATATATTGCGATTATTATTTATATATGTAATTGTAAGTGAAGATGGGCGATCCGCAGAATTCACAAAACAACTCAAAAAAAAGAATAAAATGGATTTACTAAAATGATAGGATGCCTCGCTTTGCTCAGCATCCTCTCTTATTTATGTGCGAAATAACAGATAACTTCATCATCTTTCTTATTATCAACTCTAACGAATCCAACTCTCTCAAATTGCACAATTTCATCAACATTGACTACTTTAAAGTCCTTTTCAGCAAATCCAATATGTTCTTTTGCATCGGTGTCTATTATAATTGTTTTTATGCAGTCTTTTGTAGGAATCCAGTGGATGATTTTTGCCTTATTTTCCCTACCTGTTTTGAAATCTCTACTGTGGTATTTTGTATAGATAATGTTGTTTTCAACCTTCTCAACAACGATATTAAACAACTCCATCAACCTATACATCTTTCCCTCTTCCAATTCATCTGCAACATATATTTCCCCATCAAAAATCAATTCCCTTGTTCCCAACTCCTTGTTATCAGGATGCATTCTTAGATGTAAAACTTCTTTCTCCGCATCTTTAACAACAACTTTCTTTGGATTTTCAACAAAGAAGAAC
The DNA here is from genome assembly GCF_000243455.1 of Methanotorris formicicus Mc-S-70. Classification (NCBI taxonomy): domain Archaea; kingdom Methanobacteriati; phylum Methanobacteriota; class Methanococci; order Methanococcales; family Methanocaldococcaceae; genus Methanotorris; species Methanotorris formicicus. Next base: position 673 of record NZ_AGJL01000009.1, read on the forward strand.
CTTCTTGCATCTTTGTCAATAATATCTTTGTTTATTGCATATAGGTTTTCCCATGAGAATCTAACATCCGCCTGCTTTATTCCAATCCTTTTCATGATCTCATATATTGCCTCACTTTTAATACCTCTTCTTCTTAAAGCCCTCAATGTTCCCAATCTTGGGTCATCCCAGCCCTTATAAATTCCCTCTTTAATCCCCTCATGCATCTTTGAAGTGCTTAAAACCATTCCCTCAATCTTCAAAATTCCATAGTGGATGTATTCTGGCATTTCCCATCCAAAGTGGTTGTATATGTATGATTGCTTTTCAGTATTTACAATGTGGTCTTTTCCTCTTAAAACATGTGTCATTCCAAGTAAATGGTCATCAATTGGAACTGAGAAGTTCATTAATGGATAAACAACATATTTATCCCCTGTTCTTGGATGTGGTGTTTTTTCAATTCTAAATATTGGAAAGTCCCTTATTGATGGGTTTTTGTGTTTTATGTCTGTTTTTAACCTAACAGCAACATTTTCAATTTCCCCATTTAGCATCTTTTCCCAAAGTTCAAGGTTCTCCTCAATATCTCTCTCCCTACATTTGCATGGAATTCCCTTATTCCTCAACTCCCTAAACTCCTCTGGGTTACATGCACAAACATAAGCATGTCCCATCTCAATTAATTTTTTTCCATACTCATAGTAAATATGCATCCTATCGGATTGGATAACAATCTCATCAACCTTAACCCCCAACCACTCCAAATCTTCCTTAATCATATCATAAGCATCAGGTAGAACTCTCTTTGGATCTGTATCCTCTAATCTTAAAATTAATTTTCCACCATATTTTTTAACAAAGTAATCATTTAAAACTGCTGCCCTCGCATGTCCAATATGCAAAGGTCCTGAAGGATTTGGGGCAAATCTCATAATTACTTTTCCTTTTACGTCTTTTAATTCTAAATCTTTATCTTTTTCTTTCTTACCTTTATCTTCTTCAAGCATCTCTGGTGCAATTTCTTTTAATTTTGCTATTTGTTCTTCAACTGATAATTTCTCAACTTCTTTTGATAATTCTTCTATTATACTTAAAACTTCTTTTGCATTTTTTCTATACTCTGCATTCTCTGCCAAAAACTTCCCTAAAACTGCCTTTGGATTTGCCTTTCCACTGTATTTTATCGCATTTTGGAGAACATATTTTAAAATTGCGTCTCTCAATTTATCACCATTCCATTAAATTTAAAAATGATGTGTGATATATTATGTTGAAGATGTATATATCTCCCAAAATTATATAAATAAAATTCACGTATTTTGGATAAATTCAATTTGAATAATAATGATTTATACTTATCGTTTTTTGAGCATCAATATTTTACTATGACATGAGTATGCAAAAATCCCAAAGGTGGAATTTTGAAGAGGGAAGATATAAATAAGGTTATGATTTTGGGTTCTGGGCCTATTGTAATAGGTCAGGCAGCAGAGTTCGATTTTTCTGGTTCTCAGGCATGTAAGGCATTAAGAGAAGAGGGGATATACACTATTTTAGTGAATTCAAACCCTGCAACAATCCAAACTGACACAAATATTGCAGATAAAGTTTACTTAGAGCCACTACATCCAAAGATTGTTGAGAAGATTATTGAAAAGGAAAGACCAGATGCCATATTACCAACAATGGGAGGTCAGACGGGACTTAATCTTGCAATGGAGTTATATAAAAGAGGTGTTTTGGAGAAATACAATGTTGAGTTAATTGGTTCTAATGCAAAGGTAATTGAAATTTCTGAGGATAGGGCATTGTTCGATAAGGCAATGAAGGAAATAGGGGAGCCAACAACAAAATCAAAGGCAGTTAATAGCGTAGAGGAGGCTTTGGAGTTCGTTGAAGAGATTGGTTATCCAGTTATTGTAAGACCCGCGTTTACATTAGGAGGAACTGGAGGGGGAATTGCCCACAATGAAGAGGAACTTATAGAGATTGTTAAGAAGGGTTTAAAATACTCATTAATTGGGCAAGTTTTGATTGATGAAAGTGTTTTGGGTTGGAAAGAGTTTGAGTATGAAGTTATGAGAGACAGAAAAAATACATGTATAGTTGTTTGTAACATGGAGAATATTGATCCAATGGGAATACACACAGGAGAAAGTATAGTTGTTGCTCCAGCACAAACATTGAGCGATGAATTCCACCAAAAATTAAGGAATGCTGCATTAAAAATCATTAGGCATTTGGGGATTGAAGGAGGGTGTAATGTTCAATTTGCAGTAAATAAAGAGATGACAGAGTATAGGGTTATTGAGGTAAACCCGAGGGTTTCAAGGAGTTCAGCATTGGCAAGTAAGGCAACTGGTTACCCAATAGCAAGGATTGCAGCAAAGATAGCAATAGGTATGACATTGGATGAGATTAGAAATGACGTCACAAAAGAAACACCAGCAAGTTTTGAGCCAACATTGGATTATGTTGTTGTGAAAATCCCAAGATGGCCATTTGATAAATTTAGGACAGTTGATAAGAGATTGGGAACAAGTATGAAATCAACTGGAGAAGTTATGGCAATTGGTAGAAGTTTTGAAGAGGCCTTGCAAAAAGCAATTAGAAGTTTAGACATTGGAAGATTTGGTTTAATTGGAGATGGAAAGGATAAAGAATATAGCGATGAGGAGACTGAAAAAATATTAAAGAACCCAACAGATGAGAGGATATTTGTTATTGCTCATGCATTGGATAAGGGTTGGAGTGTTGAGAAGATTTGTGAGTTATCAAATATTAACGAGTTCTTCATTAAAAAAATCAAGAATATTGTGGATATGAAGAAGGAGTTAGAGAAACTTGGAAAGAAATTAAATGCCTAATGGGAGATTATGAAAAAAGAAACCAAAATCAAAATAATTATTTTTATGAATACTATACTTATAGCGATGACTTTATACGCCCTGCTAACCGGGAGGATATTGGTAACTTTAGTTGGGATTGTATGTATAATTAATGGAATTTTGGCATTAAAGAGAGCCAAAGAAGAGTAAAGTGGGACTATGAAGACACTCTCTGAGATTAAAGAAATTCTTAGAAAGCATAAAAAGGAGTTAAAGGATAGGTATAAAGTTAAATCTATTGCTATATTTGGCAGTTATGCAAGAGGAGAGCAAAAAGAGACATCAGACATTGATATATTAGTAGAGTTTTATGAAACTCCTGACTATCTTAAATTTTTTGAGTTAGAAGATTATTTATCAAATTTATTGGGGATTCAGGTAGATTTAGTTATTAAAGGAACTATAAAAAATCCTTACATCAAAAAATCAATTGAAGAGGACTTAATCTATGTTTAGGTGGGTTAAATGCCTAAAAAAGATGTTAGAGCATTTTTGTATGATATTTTAGAAAATATGAACGACATAATTGAATTCACAAAATATATGGACTTTGATGAATTTTTAAAAGATAAAAAGACACAAAAGGCAGTAATTAGAAGTTTAGAAGTTATTGGAGAGGCGGTTAAAAACCTTCCAGAGGACTTCATAAATAAATATCCACAAGTTCCATGGAAAGGAATGGCAAGGTTAAGAGATAAGTTGATTCATCACTATTTTGGAATAAATTATGAAATAATTTGGGATATTGCAGCCAATAAAATCCCCAAAGATATAAAACATATAGAAAAAATTTTAAAAGAATATTGAAAATGACAAATAAGGTGATTATAATGGATATGGTGGAAATATTATTAAAAGCAAAAAAAATGGGTTTCTCTGATGCTCAATTATCACATTTGTTAGGAATGAGCGAAAATGAGGTTAGGGAGTTGAGAAAAAAGTATGGAATAACTCCGACCTACAAAATGGTGGATACATGTGCTGCTGAGTTTGAGGCAAAAACTCCATACTACTACTCTGCCTATGAAAGAATAATTTATAAGGAGCAAGATGAAAGCAACCCATCTCCAAACAAAAAGGTTATCATCCTCGGTTCTGGACCTATAAGAATTGGGCAGGGAGTAGAGTTTGATTACTCAACAGTTCACGCAATATTCGCCTTAAAGGAAATGGGAATTGAGGCAACCATAATAAACAATAACCCAGAGACGGTTTCAACCGATTATGATACATCAGACAAACTCTACTTTGAACCAATAACCTTTGAAGATGTGATGAATATTGTTGAAAAAGAGAGGGAAAATGGAGAATTGTTGGGAGTTATGGTTCAATTTGGTGGACAGACAGCAATAAACTTAGCAATGAAACTCCATAAAGCAGGAGTTAAAATATTAGGAACTTCTCCTGAAAGTATAGATTTAGCAGAAGATAGAGAGCAATTCTCTAAACTCCTGAATAAATTGGGCATCCCACAGGCAGAGGGAGGGACTGCATTTACTGAAGAAGAAGCAATAAAAATTGCAGAGAGGATTGGGTATCCCGTATTGGTTAGACCTTCCTATGTCCTTGGTGGAAGGGCAATGCAGATAGTTTATAATACAGATGAATTGAAAGATTACATGAGAGAGGCAGTTAGAGTTTCCCCAGAGCATCCTGTTTTGATTGATAAGTTTTTGGAGGATGCCATTGAGATTGATGTTGATGCTGTGTGTGATGGGGAAGATGTGTTTATTGGAGCAATAATGGAGCATATTGAGGAAGCGGGAGTGCACAGTGGAGATAGTGCCTGTGTAATCCCTCCTCAAACACTGCCAAAAGAAGTTATTGATACAATAATAGATTACACAACAAAATTGGCAAGGGCATTAAATATTGTTGGTTTAATAAATATCCAATATGCAGTTAAGGATGGGAAGGTTTATATCTTAGAGGCAAACCCAAGGGCATCAAGAACAGTTCCTTATGTAAGTAAATCAATTGGTATTCCACTTGCAAAGATTGCTACAAAGGTAATTATGGGGCAAAAACTTAAAGATTTAGGATATGTTGGAATAGCAAAACCAAAATATGTTTCAGTTAAAGAGGCAGTATTCCCATTCCAAAAATTGCCCGGGGTTGATCCTGTTTTAGGGCCAGAGATGAAATCCACTGGAGAGGCAATAGGTATTGATATTGATTTTGGTAGGGCATACTACAAATCTCAACTATCAGCAAATATGGAATTGCCAATGTCAGGAACAGTGTTTATAAGCGTTAAGGATAGGGATAAGAAATATATTGGAGATATTGCTAAGAAGTTCCATGAATTGGGCTTTGAGATATTTGCAACAAAGGGAACTGGTGAAATTATAAGAAAAGAGGGTATTCCAGTTAGGGAGGTTAAGAAAATCTCTGAAAGCACAAGCGACAATATCCTAACATTAATTCAGCAGGGTAAGGTTGATTTGATAATAAATACTTCCTCTGGAGATGCTGCAAAAACAGATGGCTATTATATAAGAAGGGCTGCAGTGGAGTTCAATATCCCATACATAACCACAATACAAGGTGCAAAAGCAGCAATTAAAGCAATTGAAGCAGTTAAAGATGGATTGTTGGGAGTTTATTCCTTAAATGAAATGGAAAATTAAAATAATTATAGATTGATAACCTTCATATCTTTTATATTTTCAAGTTTCTTTATTTTCTCCACAACTTCTTCTGGAACCACGTGGTCAACATCCAACAACATAATGCTTCCCCCACCAGGTGATTCCCTACCAACCTGCATTCCAGCAATGTTTATTCCATAATCTCCAAGGGTTAGGCAAACCTTCCCAATTGTGCCAGGTCTGTCTATGTGTTTTATGATGCAGAATATCCCCTCTGGACTGAAGTTAACTTTATATCCATTGATTTCACATAGCATTGGTTTTTCATTTGTAATAGTGCCAGTGATTGAGATTTTATCTGTTTCTCCCTCTGCAATAACTTTTATTGCATTTCCATATTCACTCTCTGATAAAGTCCCTTCAACAACCTTGATGTTTCTATTCTTTGCAACAACTGGAGCGTTGACTAAGTTGATTCCCGCAAGTAATATTGGTGACAAAAGACCTTTTAAAAATGCTCTTTTTATTAAATCTGTTTTTTCCTTTGCCAATTCTCCAGCATAGATAATCTCTATTTTTCTTACAGATTTGTCAAGCAATTGCATAGTTATATTTCCTAACTTCTCTGCCAACACCATATATGGCTTTATCTTACTCATCTTTTCAGGAGGAATCATTGGTAGATTAACGATATTTTCAGCAGGTTCTCCTCTCAATATTTTTTTTATCTGCTCAGCAACTATTGTTCCTGCACTTTTTTGTGCCTCCTCTGTTGAAGCACCTTGGTGTGGGGTTCCTATAACGTTATCCAAGGTTAATAATGGATTGTCTTTTGGTGGTTCTTCTTCAAAGACATCAAGTGCAGCCGCTCTTATTCTCTTTTCTTTTAATGCCTCATACAATGCCTTCTCATCAATTAATCCACCTCTTGCACAGTTTACAATTATGGTGTTTTTCTTCATCAAGTCAATCTGTTCTTTTCCAATCATGTGTTTTGTTTTTGGTGTCAATGGAACGTGGAGGGTTATGAAATCACTCTCTTTGCAGAGGTCATTTATACTAACCAACCTTATTCCAAGTGAATTGGCAATTTCCTCAGGGATATATGGGTCGTAGGCAATTATATTCATTCCAAATGCCTGTGCTCTTTTAGCAACTTGTTGCCCAATCCTTCCTAAACCAACAATTCCAAGTGTTTTTCCATACAACTCAATTCCTTTAAATCTCTTCCTGTCCCATTCTCCTCTTTTTAATGATTCTGTTGCCTGTGGGATGTTTCTCGCTGCTGCAAGCATTAAACCCATTGTCAACTCTGCAACTGAAATTGATGATGCGTCTGGGGCATTGACAACAATAATCCCTTTCTCAGTTGCAGTATCTAAGTCAATATTATCAACACCAACCCCTGCTCTACCAATAACTTTTAATTTTTCTGCATGTTCAATGACTTCCCTTGTTACTTTTGTTCCACTTCTAACGACTAAAACTTCTGCATCTTTAATTTTCTCCAACAACTCTTCTTTACTTAAACCAGTTGCTACCTCAACATCACCAACTTCCTTTAAAATCTTTATAGCATCTTCATGCAACGGGTCTGTTACCAGTATCTTCACCATTTTATCACCCAAATTCCAATAATCTGAATTTTTATAACCGTTCTGCAATAAAGAATTTAAATTCAAATGTTTTTTGTTAAACAATAAATTAAGTTAAGTTAATAATTACTTGCAGAACGACACAATCGAACAAAAAATATAAATAAAGATAAGGCGTATTGATTTCATGATTATGTTTTCTTATTTAAATAGTTAATTTTTATCGATTCATCTATGTTTGCATATGAGGTTAATTATACGCTGAATAACTTATACTTAATAAATATATATCTTTGGTGGAAAAATGTATGCTGTTTTGGTTTTGGAAGATGGAACTGTTTTTAAAGGAATTGGTCATGGTTCTGAAAGAGAGATTTTGGGAGAATTGGTATTTAACACAAGTATGACCGGGTATGTTGAAATCTTAACAGACCCTTCATATAAAGGACAGATAGTCACAATGACTTACCCATTAGAAGGGAACTATGGGGTTAGTAAGGAGTGGTATGAATCTGATGGAATAAAGGCAGAAGGTTTTGTTATTAGAGAATTAACCGGTAAAGAATTGAATGATTTTTTGAAAGAATATGATATTCCATGCATATCCAATATTGATACAAGGTTTATAACAAGAAAGATTAGGGATAAAGGGGTTGTAAGAGCAGCGTTAAAAACATCATCAGAACCAATAGGCGATGAGGATATTGAAGAACTATTAAAAAAAGCAAGAGAGCATAAGGATTTATCAGAAATTGATTTAGTTCCAATGGTATCTACAAAAGAGGTAAAAATCAATGAACCTATTGGGGAGAAAAAGGCAAGATGTGTCTTAATTGATTGTGGGGTTAAGAATAGCATAATAAAATGTTTGGTTGAGAGGGGTTGTGAGGTTATCCAAGTTCCATACAACACAAAGGCAGATGAAATCTTAGAGTATAAGGCAGATTTCGTTTTGGTTTCAAACGGTCCAGGAGATCCTGTTAGGGTTGAAGAGACAATAAACACAGTAAAAGAATTAATTGGAGTGGTCCCAATAACTGGAATTTGTTTAGGGCATCAAATTATTACTTTAGCATTAGGAGGAGAAACATACAAACTCAAATTTGGACATAGGGGAGGAAACCAGCCAGTTAAAGATCTAACAACTGGAAGAGTATATATAACCTCCCAAAACCATGGATTTGCAACAAAAGAAGAATCTCTCCCTGATGATGTTGAAATTATGCATATAAATCTAAACGACAATACCATTGAAGGAATAAAACATAAGGATTTACCAATTTGGAGCATCCAATACCACCCAGAAGCAGGGCCTGGGCCACACGATGCCAAGTTTTTGTTTGATGAGATGATTAAGTTGAGACATGCTAAATAAACTTATGAATTTGAATTCGTAATAATAAAACAAACCAAAGTTTTATATATAAAATTTTGGTTAATTATAGTCATTCTGTAAATTGGTTATTTAAACAGACCAAAATCTAAAGTAAGAAAATGATTAATACTTAATTAGGAAATTTTTAGTCGTTGCGTTATATAAAGCATAAATCTTGCTTCATTTAAAATTTTATGGTTATTTGTTGTTTTTATGCTAAAAAGATGAAAGGTGATATAAATGGCAGGAACAAAGCAAGTAAACTTAGGTTCATTGAAAAAAGGGCAATACATCATGATAGATGGAGTACCATGTGAAATTGTAGATATAAGCGTATCAAAACCAGGAAAACACGGAGGAGCAAAGGCAAGAGTTACAGCAATTGGTATTTTTGAACCAATTAAAAAAGAACATGTAGGACCTACAGCATCAAAAGTAGAAGTTCCAATCATTGACAAAAGAAAAGGGCAAGTTTTAGCATTAATGGGTGATTTAGTCCAAATTATGGATTTGGAAAGTTATGAAACATTAGAACTTCCAATTCCAGAGGGCATGGAAGGTTTGGAACCAGGTGCTGAAGTAGAGTACTTTGAGGCAGTTGGAAGATACAAAATAACGAGGGTTATTGGCGGAAAATAACTCCAATAATTGTTTTATTTTATTCAAATTAATTTTTATTTAGTAATTCAAATTATTGTTGATTATATATAATCAAACATTTAAGATTTAAATTTATGGTTATGTACTTTAATCGGAGAACTCCAATTCCTCTTTTTTAAACACTTTTTTAATTTCAACCTCAACGAGATCTTCGGTTTCAAGATTAAATTTTTTTCGAATAGATGCAGGAATTGTTATTTTTCCTTTTTTATCTATTTTTTGTGTAAATGATACGCTAATATTCATAATACCACCACATTTGTTGTGAGATAATACCCCTTTTTAATTATTCAAACCCACTTTAAAAAGGAATTTTCTGAAAATTAAACTGGATAAAAATAAAAAAATAATATAGGAATTATAAGGCATCTTTTCCTCTTTCTCCGGTTCTTACCCTTACAACTTCCTCTACTGGAACGACAAATATCTTACCATCTCCAAACTCTCCTGTTTTAGCATTTTCGCAAATTATACCAATGAATTTCTCTACATCCTCATCGTTGACAACCATCTCAAGTTTTACCTTTGGCAATAAATCAACAACGTATTCTCTCCCCCTGTATCTCTCAACAATTCCTCCTTGGACTCCTCTTCCTTTAACCTCACTAACTGTTAAACCTTTACATCCTTCTTTGATTAATGCATTTTTTACATCCTCTAACTTTGAAGTTCTTATAATTGCCTCTATCTTTTTCATCATTTCACCCACCTATTTTGTAAAAATTAAAATTTAAGGATTTTATGCCATTGAGGTTTCTTCTTCTGGGTAAGCAGGCATTTTGTGTTCTGCCAAGTCAAGACCTTTAAATTCTTCTTCTTCACTAACTCTCAATCCACCACATACGATTCCTGCTATTTTAGCAATGATGAAACCTAATCCAGTACCGTAGATGATACAGAATACTGATGCAATTATTTGGTCAACTAAACTTACATCACCTGCCCCACCTAAAGCAGTCATTCCAAAGATACCTGCTAATACAGCCCCAACAACCCCTGCTGTTCCGTGGACTGGAACGACACCACAAACGTCATCCAATTTAGCATTTTCTAATAATCTGTAAACAATTGGTACTTGGATTCCTGCTGCCAATCCAATTAATAAACCACCAATTGGACTTACGATATCTGTTCCTGAACAAATTGCAACTAAACCAGCAACAATACCGTTTGCTGTGAATAGAACATCTTTCTTAGATGCAAGTAATGCCCCGATTCCTCCTCCAGCCATTGCTAATGTTGTTGTTGCACAAACTAACCCACTAATATCTCCTAATGCTAATGAACTCCCTACGTTGAATCCATACCAACCAATTGCTAATGCAAATGCCCCAAATACAGCCATTGGGATGTTGTGTCCTAAAATTGGAACTGGTTTTCCATCTTTAAATCTTCCAACTCTTGGACCTAATGCCATTATTGCCCCTAATGCTAAGAATCCACCTAAACCGTGGACGACTAAACTTCCTGCATAGTCATGCCATGGAACTACACTTGCTCCCCAAGGACCTAAGTAAACGAACAGAGGATACAAGAACGCTGTAATAATCAATGATATCAATACATAAGCACTGAACTTAATTCTCTCTGCAACTCCTCCTGAGACGATTGTTGCAGCAGTAGCACAGAATACCAAACCAAAGAACCAGTTTGCTAAATCAAGTCCATTATTTGCCCAGTTTGTTCCGAATATCTGTTGCCACCAACTTATGAAATCAGCCGGATTTATTGATGCACATAAAACACCACCAATTAACAACCATGAAACACAACCAATAAACCAATCAACCATGTTCTTCATCATAACATTGTTAACATTTTTCTTCCTAACCTGCCCTCCTTCAAGCATTGCAAAGCCCCATTGCATCATGAAGACGAGGACACCCATAACAACGAGGAAGAATACATCACTTGCATTAGCCATTGCAGTTAAAGCCTGCACAATTGAATTTATATCCGTTGCATTTTGGAACAGATCTGCAGTCGCCATTTATATCACCTTTGTTGTATTTTTCATACAAGGTATTCGGATATCGGAAAGTTGTTTCCGTTTTCCTATAATTCATTTATTATATATAAAGGTTATGAATTTGTGTAATATAATGTCATAACTATACTCAATTATTAAATTACCAATATTTTTAAATCTTATGATGTGCAAATTTATATCGAATTTTTGATAGTAAAGAAGAGTGTGATTATATGAACATTGAAGAATTTAAATTATTAAAAAGAGTTGTTGCTATTGCGGTATTTTTATCTTGTTTTTACATGGTATGGCCGTTTATTGATGTTTTGGCGTTTTCATGTGCATTTGCATATATGACAAAACCAATATACGATAAATTGCATCCCTACATTGGGAAATCTATATCTGCACTTGCATGTTTATTGCTCTTTACAATCCCAACAGTAGTTTTAATGCTTGTGGTGTTGAAGGAAATTTTGTTGTATATGCAAACCATCGATATTAATGCCATAACCAACGACATCATAAGATTGCTCAATTATTTTGGTATTAACAAAACTTCAGTAGGGGAGTTTAACCAGATTTTAATCCAAGGTTGGGAACTTATAAAACCGTCGATTAAGGGCATGATAAATCAAATTTCCCTACTCCCACATATAGCAATTAAAATAGTCATGATTTTTTTCACAACATACTACTTTCTCAAAGATGGACACAAACTTAAAGATGTTATACTATCCCACATCCCGGAAGAGCACCAATACAAAACAAAGATATTTTTGGAACATCTAAATGAATCATACAAAAACCTATTCATAGGAAATGCCTTAACTTCATTGGTAATTGGTATTGTTGCTGGGATGGGGTATTATTTGATTGATGTTCCAAATGCATTATTTTTGGCTATATTGACAGGATTGTTTGCATTACTTCCTATCGTTGGAGGTTGGACAGTCTATATCCCACTTACAATATACTACATCATAAGCAAAGATTATATAAAGGCATTAGAAATCTTCATCTTTGGGGCAGTGTTCCTCTCCACAATGCCGGATTTTGTTATAAGGCCATTTGTTGTTAAAAAAGAGGCTGATTTACACCCAGTTTTGATACTAATTGCGTTTTTAATAGGGCCTTTAACACTTGGCATAAAGGGTTTCGCATTAGGGCCAATGATTGTTGGGGCATTGAATGCAATATTTGCTATGAAAACACGGAGGAATATGGATTCCCAATAAGTTATAATAGGGGATATTATGGAAAAGAAAAAGATTGTAGTAACAGCAGGGACATTCGATTTACTCCATCCTGGACATTATGAGACACTAAAATTTGCAAAAAGTCTTGGGGATGAGTTGATTGTTATTATAGCGAGAGATGAAACAGTTAAAAAAATAAAAGGAAGAAAGCCTGTAATACCAGAAGAACAGAGGAGAATTATGGTTGAAGCATTGAAACCTGTTGATAAAGCAATTCTTGGGAGTTTAAAGGACAAGTTAGAACCAATATTAAAAATAAAACCAGATATTATTGTCCTTGGCCCAGATCAAACAACATTTGATGTTGGGGAATTAAAGAGGGAATTGGCAAAGCACAATCTATTCCCAGAGGTTATTAAAGTTAAAGAATATACAAAATGCCCATTCCATAGTTCATTTGATATTGTAAAGGAGATTGTTAGAAGATTTGGAGGATGCAAAAAATAGTTAATTCATCATCATTGGATATAATCATTATTTTTAACTTCATTTATTTTAAATATATTTAAATGATATATTTTTAAATAATCTAATGAAAAGTTTACACATAACTTCTGTTATAGTAATAACTGTTAATTTTTAATCTTTAAACCGACTTTTAGAATATTAAAAGCACCATTTACATCGGCGTGGAAGATTAAGGCGACCTCTGCCCTTCTAATGGGACGGTGGAGGTTGGTCTGTCCTCTCTATAGAGAGGGGCGGGTATCGATGAAAGAGACATTCAGATTATCAAATTATATCTTATGAAAGGTTTGAATATATTTGAATGCATCCTGAGATACCTAATAACTTAAAAAACTACAACAAATTCCACAAACTGTCCATGCCATTAATCCCTCTGGATAGATGGAGATTTTATCGATATTTTCAAAATCAACATTTAATGTCCCCTTAGGAAAGCCCCCAATTATAAACGTATCATAATCCATAATAGAGGATGGGTGGGAGAATTTTCCTTCTTTACTAAATAGAACAACTCTTTTTGCATTAATTTCATGTAAGAGTTCTTCCAATGTTTTCTCTTCAATTTTCATCAATGGATTTGGATTTCCCTTTAACAACTTCTCCATAACTCCTAAAAATCTAAAGTAATTTCTCGGCAATCGTGTTTTTGGATTTATATAGATGACTTTATCATTGTAAGTGTGGACATAGACATTCAATTTTCCCTCTCTGCATATAGGGCTGTCTAAAATTGTTAAAAGAGAAAAATGAATGATATCCGGCCTTCCCCTCATCTCCCAGTCTTTCAAATCTTTCATAAATTTGTAGTGGTAATTTGAATCTAATATATCATATTTAAATGATTTTGTTTTAATTTTGCCCTTAATTTCCTTTGGAATGAGTTCCAGTGCAGATTTTGCTAATATGATGTTTTTCATTCTCTCACTTAATCCTCTTTTGTAGCATCCAATACCGTATAACTTATTTTATGCTTGTCAAGAACCCTAACAACTTTTTCAGTCATCTTCCCTGTTATCAATGCCAAAACATCACAACCCCTATTACAAGCAGCAACAATTCCATCTGAAACCGCAAATCTAATATCTGGATGTAGGTTTATCTTAGATGCAACGACATTTGCAACAGTCCCCATTGTGGCAATTGCTAAATCTTCATTATCTTTAAGGATATTCTCAATCATCTCATAGTTTGTGTTTTTTGAGCCGCCTTTTATTCTTGGGGGGATTTTTATTATTGTTACTTTTCCTCTTGGCACATCTATAATTCCTTTAATATCACATATAGCAATGTCTTCTCCCTTTTTCCCTCCTTCAAGAACCTTCCCCTTAGCATCTGTTTTTATATTCTTTGAAGCATAGAGCAATCCCCCCTTCATAAACAAATAAACCTCATCCCCCTCATTTAAATCTTCATTCGCTATTGCAGGCCATATATCCTTATATTTATATAAATCCTGGGTAACATCATCTAAATATCTTTTAAGCTCAGAAATCCATCCTTTTAAAACCCTCATACCTTTTTCTGTAATTATATACTCCCCTCTACCTCTTGATTTGATATATCCTTTTTTTAGGAGATTTCTCATGTGCTCTGAAACTGCCTGAATTGTTATATCCAAAACATCTGCTATTTCCTTCTGCTTCACGTGTGGCTGTTTTCTAACGATTTCAGATAATATTTGAAATTCAGTAATATTCCTTTTCTTCATCATACCACCAAATAACTTTAAACCAAGTTTAGTATATATAAGACCTTATATAAAAATAATTATTTAAATATAGTTATTCTGGGAAAATTTGATGCTAATTACAAACTACGTAGAACTGATAAATGTTAAGTGGTGATGTAATGTTAGATATACTACTTGTTAATGATGATGGCATTTATTCAAATGGATTAATAGCATTGAAGGATGCATTGTTGGAAAAATTTAATGCGAGGATTACTATTGTAGCCCCAACGAATCAGCAGAGTGGTATTGGTAGGGCAATAAGTTTATTTGAGCCGTTGAGGGTAACTAAAACCAAATTAGCAGATGGTTCTTGGGGATATGCAGTTTCAGGAACCCCAACAGATTGTGTTATATTGGGTATTTATGAGATATTAAAGAAGGTTCCTGATGTAGTTATATCTGGAATAAATGTTGGAGAAAATCTTGGAACTGAAATAACAACTTCTGGAACATTGGGGGCTGCGTTTGAAGGGTCTCATCATGGAGCAAAGGCAATTGCATCATCACTCCAAGTTACCTCTGACCATTTGAAGTTTAGGGAAGGGGAGACTCCAATAGATTTTACAATTCCAGCAAAAATTACTGCAAATGTTGTTGAGAAGATGTTGGATTGTGATTTTCCATGTGATGTTGTCAACTTAAACATTCCAGAAGGTGCAACAGAGAAGACACCAATTGAAATAACAAGGTTAGCAAGAAAGATGTATACAACACACGTTGAGGAAAGAGTAGACCCAAGAGGAAGGAGTTATTATTGGATTGATGGGTATCCAATTTTAGAGGAGGAGGAAGACACTGACGTCTATGTTGTTAGGAGGAAGAGGCATATTTCCCTAACTCCATTAACATTAGACACAACAATTAAAAATTTGGAGGAATTTAAGAAGAAATATGAGAGAATATTAAATGAATAAAATATTAAATTAATAGGGGGAATATGAAAGTATAGTTGTTTGCGTTACATATGACTACAATCATCAATGAAGTTCATATGATGGATTATGATTTATTTTGAAATTCACACTTAATTTATTATTCTTTCAAAAATCTTGTAGAGTTGGATAATATGGCACAAATTCCGCAAACAACTATAGTTTTCCCAAAGGACTGCATTAAATATTGCATTGAAGGACATCCAGAGAGTCCAAAGAGGGTGGAATTGATTTATAATGCATTAATAGATAAATTTGAATTTGTAGATGCAAAACCTGCAAAAAAGGAAGATATATTATTATGCCATACTGAGGAACACTACAACAGGGTTTTAAATAAAGATTATTTTGATTGGGATACGCCTGTTATAGAGCCATACTATCCACTACTCTCTGCAGGAAGTGCCATAAAAGCGGCAAAAATAAACGGTTTTTCCTTATCAAGACCCCCCGGACATCATGCTGGAAGGAACTTTTTAGAGGGATTTTGCTACTTCAACAATATATGCATAGCCACTAAAAAATTGGGGAAGAGAACGGTAATCTTAGATTTGGATGTGCATCATGGCAATGGTACAGAGGATATTGTTTTTGGAGATGAAGATATTTTATATGTTTCCATTCACCAACATCCACTCTATCCTGGAACTGGATTAGAAAGTAGAGAGAATCGCGTAAATTTTCCCCTTCCTCCACAAACTGGTGAGGATTTATATTTAAAAATATTAAAAAAGGCACTTGAACATGTTGTAGATTTTAAACCTGAAGTTCTTGCAATATCACTTGGATTTGATACATATATTGGAGACCCCCTTGCAAACTTTGCATTAAAAGAGGAGAGTTATGAAAAAATTGGAAAGTTGGTTGGAGATGTTGTAAATGAATTTGGCATTAATTACTTCATCGTTCTTGAAGGGGGATACAGCAGCAAAATTGGAGATTTAGCGTTAAAGTTCTTTGAGGGATTTTTATGATTGAGAAAATAATAAAAGAAACAAAAGAAGGTATATTGATTAATATTGATGTCACGCCAAACGCCAAAAAGAATGAAATTGGCAGCATAAATGAGTGGAGAAATAAGTTAGAGGTAAAGATAAAGGCAATGGCAAAGGATGGGAAGGCAAACAAAGAGATTGTAAAATTCTTTAAGGACATTTTTAAGAAAGACGTTGAGATTGTAAGTGGTTCAACTTCCCCACAAAAAACTCTGTTGATAAAAGACGCAAAAAAAGAAGAGGTTGTTAAAATTTTGGAAAGTTTAATTAAAAAATAAAATAAAACAACAAAAAATAACAAAAAATAAAAACAACAGTGGTATCATGGATGAGATAACTTACACATTAGCATCTTATAGGGTTTGCTCCCCAGAAGAGACGTGGAAAAAAATTGAACCAATATTGAAAGACATTGGAGTTACAAGGATTGCGAGGATTGATGGGTTGGATAGGGTAGGTATTCCTGTTTACTCAGCAATTAGACCAACTGCAAAGGAAGGTGCAATAAGCGTCTATTCTGGAAAGGGTGCAACTGACATACAGGCGAGGGTTTCATCTGCAATGGAAGCAATTGAAAGATACTCGGCAGAGATGGATGAAAAGACAAATGTAAAAACTACCCAAAACCCAAAAAACCCAATAGATGTTAACGAACTCATCCTTCCACCAAACACAAAGCCAAATGTTGATGTATGGGTTGAGGGATATGATATAATTAATGATGAATTTGTTGAAGTCCCTGCAAACGCTGTATTCCACCCTTATGAGGGTAGAAGGTTATTTAGGAGCAATACAAATGGCTTAGCATCTGGAAATACAAGAGATGAAGCAATTTTTCATGGAATGTTGGAAGTTATTGAGAGGGATGCATGGAGTATAGCAGAACTCTCAAGAAGAACATATAGGAGAGTTAGTATAGAGGATGCAAAAAATCCCCTAATCCACGAACTCATGGAAAAATTTAGAAAGGCAAAGATAAATGTCATTTTAAAAGATTTGACAAGTGAGGTAGGAATTCCAACAATTGCTGCGATATCTGATGATGATGTTTTGAGAGACCCTGCTTTACTATGCATGGGAGTGGGATGCCATATCCATCCTGAGATTGCTGTTTTAAGGGCATTGACGGAGGTTGCTCAAAGTAGGGCAACGCAAATCCATGGAGCAAGGGAAGATACTGTTAGGGGAGATATCGTTAGGAGAGTTAGTTATGAAAGAATGAAAAGAATCCATAAGAGATGGTTTGAATATAAGGAAGAAATTAGCATTTCAGACATTCCAAACAATGCAAAACTAAACCTAAAAAAGGACATGAAATTTGTTAAGGAGAGGTTGGTTGAGAGCGGTTTTGAGAGGGTTGTTGTAGTGGATTTAAAAAAGGTTAATGTGGATGTTGTTAGAGTTATAATCCCAAAAATGGAGGTTTATTGCATAGATAGGGACAGGATTTCCCCGTGGGTAAGGGAAAGGATAAGAAAGATAATGGACAAATTGTGAAATTATGCTAATTAATGAAACTAAAAGCATTAAAGAATTTAGGGGAATAAAAGAACTTAAAGAACCATTAAAATTGAGCAAATTTAATATTTTAATTGGGAAAAATAACTCTGGAAAGACGGCAATACTTGAAAGTTTTTTTATTTCCAAGTCCCGGAAGGGGTTATAAACTAATAAATAAAACTGCCTTGGATTTTATTTCAAGTGGAAGAAATGGTATAAAAAGTTTAGTTTATAAATATGATGGAACTGCGGAACTTGAGTTTAAAGTAAGTTTAAACAATAAATCTCATAGATGGAAAATTATTGTGGAATCAGAAGGAATAGTCAACATTTTTAAAGATGAAAAAAATGTAACAGAATCGAAGGAAATTATTTAGAATTTTTAATAACTGATAGTGTGATTTAACACTATTAAAATTAAAACCAAAAAATAGAAATAGGTAGCACTTAAATCGGTTTTTCGTAACTCGCCTTGTTATCACAAGGCGAAAACATCGATTGGGTGAAATACTAAGTATTTCACTGCTCGCTTGCTCCGCAAGCGAAGAGATAAATCGATTTTAGAAATCGAAGGAAACTATCTAACGTCTGAAAAGAGCAATATTGGATTCGTTAGATTTATGGCGATAGTATCAAACTGCATAGAATATTTGAGATACAAATATGGACTATCGTTTTATGAAGTGGTTAAAGAGTGTAGTAAAGAACTAATAAAGAGGGGAATATTGTAATCACACTGTCAGTTTAAAAAAGTAAACGGGATAGGATGCCTCGCTACACTCGGCATCCTCTCTTATGCTTATTTATTTAGTTCTTCAATGTATTTTCTTATTTCCTCAACCTTCTCCTTCATAATTTCCTCTTTTTCTGCCTCCAAATTCAACCTCAAAAGTGGCTCAGTGTTTGAAGGTCTAATGTTAAACCAAAAATCTTCGCAATAAATTGATATACCATCAATCTCTTCAATTTTGCAGTTTTTGTATCTTTCTTTTATCTTTTCCATGATGTATTTTTGGTCTTTTACTTTAAAGTTAATCTCCCCACTATGGAAGTATTTTTTGTATTCCTTTGCTATTTCTGAGAGTTTTTTACCCTCTTCTTCCATTGCTTTTAATATATAGTTTAATGCCAACAATGGACTTTCAAAGTAACCAACCTCCTTAAAGTAGAAGTGATTACTCAACTCTCCAGCAAAGACGGCATCGATTTCATGCATGAGTTTTTTTATGAAGTAATGCCCAACTCTGCACTTAACCCCTCCCCCCCCAAATTTCTCAATGATTTCAGGAACTATCTTACTGCATCTTAAATCATATATTATCTTTGCATTTTTTTGTTCTTTCAAAATTTCCTTTGCGATGATACCTGTTAAAATATCCCCCTGCAAAACATTACCTTCTTCATCAATAATACCGATCCTATCTCCATCCCCATCAAAGATAATTCCTAAATCAGAGTTGTTCTCTTTAACTGCCTTAATTATATCCTCTAAGCATTCCATCTTTAATGTATCTGGTTGATGGGCAGGGAAGGTTCCATCAGGATAGTCGTTTATGAAAACTCTATTCTCAAACAACTCCCCCAATATCTCTTTTTCAGCGATGGTTGTTGCACCATTTGCAAAATCAACAGTTATTTTTTTATCTGATTTTTCACATCTTTTTAAGAAGAACCTCTTATAATCCCCAATAATATCAACTTTTAATGTTTCCAAATCAACATCTTCAATCTCCTTAATTTTCTCCTCATTTAGTCCATAATTTTTAAATATTGGTTTAATCTTTTCGATTGGAGATAATGGTATTGCATCTTTATCGCACATCTTAAATCCAGTGTATTGTGGAGGATTGTGGGAAGCAGTTAGAATAACCCCCAAATCATAATTACCCTTTGTTCCAAAGTACATTAGGGGTGTTGAGATGACTCCTGCGTATCTTACATTACAACCCTCCTCTAAAAGTCCATAGATAAATGGTTTAACCAAGATTTTTGAACCAATTCTCACATCAATTCCAACCAAAATTTCTTTGCCATTGTATTCTTTACCAATACTCCTTCCTAAAGAATATGCGAATTTAGTATCTAATTCCTTATCAAAAATTCCCCTTATATCATACGCTTTAAATACCAAACTTACCCCTCCAATATATTTGGATATTAATCAATATTATAGAATAATCCATATATACATTTAACATTTAAATTTAATAAAGGTGATAATTTGTTTATTGGAATTGATGATACAGACAGCCCAAATAAATACTGCACAACATACATAGCAACTCTATTGATTGAGGAATTTAAAGAGTTGGGTTATAAGGTTGAGATGCCAAAGTTGATAAGAATGAACCCAACGGTTAAATATAAAACAAGAGGAAATGGTGGAGTATCTATAAGAATAATTGAAGATAAAAAATTAGATGATGAGAAAAAAGAAATAAAAAATATTGTTGTTGAATATGTGGAAAATTATGCAGATTTTGAATATGAAACAACAAACCCTGGAATTGTTTTTTTGGATGAGGAGAATTATGCAAAAAACAAAGATTTACTAAACAGTTATTACAAAAAGGTTCTTTATGATATTGTATCAATAGATTATGCTGAAAACATTTTGAAAAAAATTAATGCTGAGTATATTAAATACAAAAAGGGATATGGAATAATAGGGGCATTAGGGGCGATATCATCAAACCCACCATACACCTATGAACTATTGGCATATAGGAAGAGAGAAAATTGGGGAAAAGAGAGATTTGTGGATGAAAAATCAGTATTTGAGATGGATGAGAAGACATTTCCCTTTACCTTTAACAATGTGGATTATGATGAAGGGAAGTCAATAATTGCCCCGCACACAAAATGCCCGGTTTTGTATGGGATAAGAGGAATAGACAAGGATATCTTAATAGAGGCAATGAACATGATAAAGAGTGAGGGGATAGATAGATATATGATATTCAAAACCAACCAAGGAACTGATGTGCATTTAAGATATATGAAAATAAAAAACATATATCCAAACATTGGTGTAATTATTTATGGAAAAGTTGTTAAAGAACCAAAAAACCTGCCTGGAGGACATGTAGTGTTTAGAGTGAGTGATGGCACGGGAGAGATTGACTGTATTGCCTATGAGCCAACCAAAAAATTCAGAAATATCGTTAGGAAGTTGATAGTTGAGGATTTAATTGGAGTTTATGGGACTGTTAGAGAGGAGCCGTTTGAAATAAATATAGAGAAGTTAAAAATAATTAAACTTGCTAAAAAATACATAAAAGACAAAAAATGTGAGTGTGGAGGAACTTTAAGGGCAAAAGGAAAAAAAGGAGGCTACAAATGCAAAAAATGTGGAAAAGTTATAAAATATGATGAGATAAAGTTAATTGAAGTTGAGAGAGACATTACAGAGGGATTTTATGAAGTTCCACCATCTGCAAGAAGGCATCTAAGTAAACCGATTTTGTTATTCTAATTAAACTTTTAGAAAAGGTTTCATCAAACAGATAGATATGGTTGTCATCTTTAAAATAAAATTTTAATTTTATGACTAAACGCTAATTAGAATGGATATCCAATCTAAATTCACTTATTTGGTTTTGAATGAATTTTTAGTTTCATCAAAATAAATAAAACAAGTGATCTGCATGCTAAAGAATATTTTAAAAGGAGAGATTGAGAAGAAAACAATAACTCAACTTTACGGACCTCCTGGAGTAGGGAAGACAAATATCTGCATAATATCATCAATAAACACAATAAAAAAAGGAAAAAAGGTTGTTTATATTGATACTGAAGGTAGTTTGTCCTTAGAGAGGATAAAACAAATCTGTCCCAATGATTTTGAAGATATTTTAAAGAATATGATTATATATGAACCTCATGATTTTGAAGAACAAACTGAGATTATTGAAAAAAAAGTCCCATTATTATATAATATTGGGTTAATAGTTGTTGATAGTATAGCATCTTTGTATAGGTTGGAGTTGAGTGATGATGTAAATAAAAACGCAAGGTTAAATAGAATTTTAGGTAGACAGATTTTAAATTTGCTAAAGGTAGCAAAAAAGAATGATTTGGCAATACTAATAACCAATCAAATTAGGGATACTTTAGATGGATTTGAAGCAACAGGAGGGAGGATTTTAGAATATTGGAGTAAAACCATTGTAAGAATTGAGAAATATGAGCAATACCGAGAGACAATATTGGAAAAGCATAGATATGCAAAGGAAGGTGAAAAAGTAAGGTTTAGAATTGTTGACAAAGGTATTGAAATTATTGAGTGAGAGAGGGGAAATCATGGAAAACTTATTGAACAAAAAACCTGGGGTTTATGTGGTTAAAGATATCTTAGGAGGACATGGGTGTAAGATGAGATTCTATGAGTTGGGTATCTACCCAGGGAAGAGAATAACATTAATAAGTTCTGGAGATAAGGGACCAATATTGGTGAGGATTGGAAATACTAAAATAGCACTCGGCAAAGGTTTGGCAGGTAGGATAATTGTGGAGTGAAAAGTTCAAACAATACACTTTTATTAAAGTATTATTAAAATTTAACTAATTGCCTCAACTACCATGCATATTTATATAATATTTTTGCACATATGTGAATGTATATTTTTAATATTTAAAACCTAATGGAGTTTTGGTGGTTAATTATGTTGCTAATTAAATTATTTGTTGAAAAAGACAATGTTGGAAAGGCAATAAACGCATTAACTGAGGGAGGTATTACTGGGTTTTTTCTCCATGAATGCAAAGGAGTATCTCCAAAAAAATTTAAAGTGATTTTAGAAGATTTGGATGAGGTTGTAGAAGCAATTAGGGAGTTGAGCGACGCTGTAATCATCAAGACGGTTGTAGATGAAAAGAAGATAAAAACCTTGGAGGACGTAATTGGAGAAAAATTAAGTAATGAAAAATACACTGTAATAAAAATACCAATAAGAAAAATAAAAATCAACACCTGCAAAAAAAGGTAAAGGGGAGGTATTATGAAAGTTCTTATTTACCTATTCATTAGGAGCGAGGACGTTGGAAAGGCAATAAACGCATTAACTGAAGGAGGTATTACTGGGTTTTTCTTATATGATTATAGAGGTATGTCTCCACAGGATTGGAAGGGTTTTTTGTTGGATGAGGATCCAGAAAGTACTATAAAGATTATCAATGACCTATCTGAAAACGCTATTTTAATAGGAACGGTTGTTGATTACAAGAATGTTGAAACATTAGAAAAGGTTATCCACAATAGATTAGCAAATGATAAGTATACAATAATTGAGATTCCAATTGAAGGTATTAAGGTAAATATGCCAGAAGATTAACAAAAAGATTGTAGTTGTGATGTTTATGAGATTTAGAAGAGGAAGGCCAAAAATTCCACGTTTAATATCAGAAGAACCAAAATTAAAGATATTTAAACCACAAGGAATTCCAGGAAATGATTTAGAGATAATAAAGATGGAGGTTGATGAATTAGAAACAATAAGGTTGGTGGATTTACTTGGATATGAGCATGAAGAGGCAGCAAGAGCAATGGGTATTTCAAGGAGGGTTTTTTGGAATATCTTAAAATCAGCAAGAAAGAAGATTGCAGACGCGTTGATTAATGGAAAGGGCTTAAAGATAGAAGGTGGATTCTATAAAATAAGGAAATGTAAATTTGATGAAAAATGTGGTAAATACAAATATTGCAGATTCAAACCGAAACCTTGTAGGGTGTTTGAAAGTTATGAAGGATAAAAGGTGGTTGCTATGCTATTGTTGGAAGTAAAAAATGTTTCAAAGGTTTATGGGGATAACGTAGTACTTAAAAATATAAACTTTGAACTCAGAGAAGGAGAGGTTTTAGGTATTTTAGGGAAAAGTGGTGCTGGGAAATCAGTTCTATTGCACATGTTGAGAGGAATGGATGGTTATGAGCCAACAGAAGGACAAATAATCTATCACGTCTCAATATGTCCTAAATGTGGATATGTTGATGTTCCATCAAAAGAAGGAGAAAAATGTAAGTGTGGAGGAACTTTTGAAAAAATAACCGTTGATTTTTGGAATGATAAGAAATACACATACAACTTAAAGAAAAAAATTGCCATCATGCTTCAAAGAACCTTTGCTTTATATGGAGAAAAGTCAGTTATTGAAAATATCTTAGAATCCCTTTCCAATGTTGGATATGAAGGAAGTGAAGCGATAGATTATGCGTTAAAATTAATCAAAATGGTTAAGTTGGAGCATAGGGTAACACATATTGCAAGAGATTTAAGTGGTGGAGAAAAGCAGAGAGTTGTTTTGGCAAGGCAAATTGCAAAAGAACCATTCATATTCCTTGCTGATGAACCAACAGGAACACTCGATCCGCAAACCGCTAAGTTAGTGCACGATGCATTGAAGAATTTAGTTATAGATAAGAATATAGCGATGGTTATCACATCCCACTGGCCAGAGGTTATTGCAGAACTTGCTCAAAGGGCAATTTGGCTTGAGAAGGGAGAAATTAAGATGCAGGGTAGTGCTGAAGAGATTGTAAATGAATTCATGAAAACGGTCACTGAATTTAAGAAATTTGAGGATGTTGAGATTAAAGATGAGATAATAAAACTTGAAAATATTGAGAAAAAATACTGTTCAGTTGAAAGAGGTATTGTTAAGGCAGTTGATGGGGTAACTTTAACAATAAACGAAAGGGAGATATTTGGTCTTGTTGGTTTAAGTGGAGCAGGAAAAACAACACTATCAAAAATCATTGCTGGGGTTTTACCTCCATCAAAAGGCAAATACTTCTTCAGGTTGGGAGATGAATGGATCGACATGACAAAACCAGGACCAATGCATAGAGGGAGAGTTAAGAGATATATAGGGATTTTGTATCAGGAATATACCCTATACCCACACAGAACTATCTTATACAACTTAACTGAGTCCATTGGTTTAGAGTTACCTGGGGAATTTGCAAGGATGAAGGCAATTCACGTATTAACATCAGTTGGGTTTTCTGAGGAGGAGGCAGAGGCAATACTCGAGAAATATCCAAAAGAATTGAGTGTTGGGGAAAGGCATAGGGTTGCATTAGCACAGGTCTTAATTAGGGAGCCGCACGTTGTTATCTTAGATGAGCCAACAGGAACTATGGATCCTATTACAAGAAACACTGTTGCAGAGTCAATCCATAAATCAAGAGTCGAATTAGATCAAACATACATCATCGTTTCCCACGATATGGACTTTGTTATGAATGTTTGTGATAGGGCAGCATTGATGAGAAATGGTAAAATTGTAAAACTTGGAAAACCAGAAGAAATAGTTAAAATATTAACAGAAGAAGAAAAAGAAGAAATGTTTGGGCATTAAAATTTATTCATCAACATAATTTCTTAAAATTCCCATGCCTTCAATCTCACACTCAACAATATCCCCTTTTTTAAGTTCTCCAACTCCTGGTGGAGTTCCAGTTGAGATAATATCTCCAGAGTAGAGTGTCATTATTGAAGATACAAATTCAACCAATTCATAAACGTCAAAAATCATGTTTTTGGTGTTTGATTTTTGCTTTATTTCCCCATTTACTCTGCATTCAATATTTAAATTCATTGGATCAATATCCTTAACTATTCTTGGACCTATTGGGCAGAAGGTGTCGAATGATTTTGCTCTTGTCCATTGTCCATCTTTTTGTTGTAAATCTCTTGCTGTTACGTCATTTAATATTGTATATCCCATTATATAATCATCTGCCTCTTCTTTTTTAATGTTTTTTCCTTTTTTCCCAATAATCACTGCTAATTCAACCTCATAATCCACTCTTTTTGAAATTTTGGGTTTTATTATTGTGTCTTCATGATAGATTATTGATGATGTTGGTTTCATGAATATTACCGGCTCTTCTGGGATTTCCATGTTTAGTTCCTTTGCATGGTCGATGTAATTTAACCCAACGCAGATAATTTTTGTTGGTTTAATCTCCTTTATATCCATTATTTCACCATTTTTGTTTTATTGTCTATTTTTCTGTTTCTTTTCTAACTTAATCAAACATAAAACTAAAATCAACAAGAAAATCAATCCTGCCAATACGACCATTATAATGTATATGATATAAATTAAATCGTTGTTTATTAAACCAACCATTGTATTACTGTTTGGATTGTAACTTTTTATGCATTTTTGATTATCAAAGAAGTATATCTTACCACCTATCGATGCAACAACATACTTACCATCATCTGTTATCTTAACACTATCCACATAATAATCTGCAGGATAGTACCACACAACATTTCCAGTGCTATTTATCACATACAATCCTTCATGATTACTCATAAGGAATGGGCAATCCACATAGTCGTTATATAATACTATATAACTTCCATTAAGTGTAGTGTCTATGAAATTTATATAATATGAGTTACCCCCATAACTCCATAAAACGTCCAAATTTTTATTTAAGCAATATATCTTCATGCAGTTGTATGCTATAATATTATTATCTGTTAATTTGATGTAATATACACTATAATTTAAACTCCTTTTATTCAATAAAGTTCCATTGTAATTGAAGAGATAGATGTATGTATCCTGTCCCCCAGCACCAATAAGTTTGGTATTTGGATTTATTGAAACTGTCTCAACACTACCGTTCGTTTGATATTTCCACAACAACCCAGATTTGTTGAATACATAAATGTTACCATCACAACTGCCTGCAACCGCATAGTTACCATTTGGGGTTATATCCACCGAGTTTATTAAGTCGTTAGTTTCATAATCCCATAAAATCCCCCTATCTTTATCTATAAAGCAACAGTGCATATCAATTCCTGCAAATATGTATTTTCCATCTGAGGATATAGAAATCATTGTTAATCCATTTTTAATGGGATATTTTCTTACAACCTTCCCGTCCTTATTGAAAATATAGATAGTGTTGTTTCTAATTCCAAACTTACCACTATACTCTATTGATGCAACCACATACTCCCCATTATTTGATATCTTTATATCTTGGATCTTATATCCATAAGATAAATTATCCTCCCCCAATAAGTGATATTTCCACAAAACATTCCCTTTTTTGTTAAGGCAACATATCCAGTTTTCAGGTGTTCCTCCAGATCCCACAACAATGTATTCCCCATCTGGAGTAATTGACAAAACATCGGCATGCGCATCTATACCATACACCCATTCTGGACTAAATTCAGTAAGAATACATCCAAAAGAACATAAAGTAACCAATAAAACCATTAGTTTTAAAATTCCCATAATAACCCCCACTTTTTAAAAAAATTAAGTAATTGCAAAATCAAAAATAATTACAAAATCATAACCTTTCCATCCTTGACATCCAACTTAACCAATGTTTTGATTTTATGCCCTGTTTTCTTTTCAACAATTTTCTTCCCCTCCCCTCTTTCAATAACACATACAATGTCCTTTACCTCAGCACCTGCCCTTTTTAATGCGTTTATTATTGCAATCATCGTTCCTCCAGTTGAGATAACATCATCAACAATCAAAACCCTATCTCCTTCCTCAATTCCATTTAGATATAGTTGCCCTTTGCTGTATCCAGTTTCTTGGTGAACTGGGATTTCCCCTTCTAATTTATACTCCCTCTTTCTCATAATTACATAGGGAACATCCGTGTATAGGGAGAGTGTTGTAACCAATGGAATCCCCATAGCCTCTGCAGTCACCATTTTATCAATATTTTCAAAGTCAACTTCCTTTATTATCCTTATAGCAACCTCCCTAAGCAATTCTGGATTTACAATAGGAACTCCATCAGATATTGGATGGATGAAGTATTCATACTTCCCTCTTTTTACTATTGGGCATGATTTTAAGGTCTCTTCTAATAACATCTATCCCACCATTTGAGTCTCTGTTATAAGTTTAGTTGTTTGCGAATTTTACTAAAATTTATTTATATACTTCGAAATTCTTATGCTGTATTTGTCTTAAAATTTTAAAATAGGTTGTATCTTCATTAAATTTATTAAGTATTTTTCCAATATTTAACGCAAACAACTTATATTGTTTATGTTAAAATTAAACGAAATCATCATTTTCCAATTTTATTATATCTAACATTGACATAATCCATAAACAACCATACCTTTTATGACTGTATTGGGTATTTATTTTTTATGCTTTCAAAATTTCATAAAATATCTCTGCCATTTTTATTAGATCCTCTATTTTTATATGTTCGTTTGGTTGATGTGCCGTTTCCTTACCAATGCCCCAAACTACTGTATCATATCCCTTCTCTCTTAAAAATGCTGCCACTGTTCCTCCACCCATTCCACAAAGTTTTGGTTCTTTATTTAAAACCTTTTTTATGGCATCCTTTAACTCTAAAACTACTGTGGAATCTTCTTTTGTTCTTTGAGATTTTTCTTTTTTAAGTATTTCATAGGCAATCTCAACATCATCCTCATTCTTTTTATCGTAAAGGATGAGGTATTTATCAATATTTTTCTTAAAATCATCAATATATTCCTCAATAAATTTCAAAACCTCATCTACATCATAATCTGGCAAAATCCTACAATCGAAGCAAACCTCAACATATCCCGGGATTGTATTGGTGTTTTCTACATTATTTACAATAACCGTTGGTTCAAACGTTGATTGTGGTGGAGAAAAAATGTCATCCTTATTGTTATATTTTTCATATAATTTTTTATAAAGTTCATTTGCAAAGTTAAACATTAAGATATCTGCGTTAATCCCATCATCTGGCATACTTCCATGGCACTGCTTTCCTTTTATTTTAAATTTAATCCATAATATGCTTTTCTCTGCAATCTCAATGTAGTTTCCTTCTGGTGTACCAAAATCTGGGACAATTATTAAATCATCCTTTTTGAATATCTCTTTTTCATAATTATCTAATAGATATTTTAACCCATACTCACTGCCATCCTCCTCATCAGACACAAATATTAAAGATAAATTGTATTTTGGGGAAATATTACTTTCAAAAATCATCTTCAACAGCAAAAATGAAGAAACGATTGCCTTATGGTTATCTTCACTTCCCCTCCCATATATCATGCCATCTTTTACAACTGGCTCATAAGGATTGGTTTCCCATAAACTTAAATCCCCTTCTGGAACCGTATCGAGGTGAGAAATAATATGTAAGGTCTTTTCTTTTCCAAAATCAAATTTTGCAACAATATTCGGCCTCTCTATACCATATTTATCCACAACGTTGTATGTTTTTATGGAGTGGTTTTCTATGTTGTATTTTTTGATATATTCATTTAATTTGTTCAATACATATTCCGCCTTTTCTTTCTCTCCTTTTCCTCCAAATGTTGGATTTACTGAATTTATTTTGATTAAATTGGATGATATCCTTATAGTTTCTTCTACAATATCCCTCATGTAGACACCTTTTTAATTTTTTATATATTTGTTTTAATAATTATATTTTAAATATTAAGGTGATGGTATGAGATGTGCAAGATGCAATAAAAAGGATTGCTCAAATGGAAAAAACTGCAAAGATGATATTTTAGAGAATGTTATGGAGGAATATAAAAAAGAAGAAAACTTAAAAATAGCAAAAGTTGCTTCTTTTATCGAAGGAAATTTCTACATGAAAAAAACAAGGTTAGAGGAGATTATTGAATTTTGTAAAATGATGGATTATAAAAGAATCGGTATTGCCTTTTGCATTGGATTAGAAAGAGAAGCAAAAATTTTAGATGAAATACTATCCAAGAGTTTTGATGTTTATTCTGTCTGTTGTAAGGTTTGTGGTGTTGATAAGGATGAATTTGGACTAACCTACATTAATAAAAATCAAAAAGAAACCATGTGCAATCCAATCGCTCAAGCATTAATTTTAAATGAAAAAAAGACAGATTTAAATATTATTTTGGGACTTTGTATTGGGCATGACATCCTATTTCAAAAATACTCCAACGCCCCAACAACAACCTTTGCAGTTAAGGACAGGGTTCTCGCTCACAATCCTTTAGGGGTTATTTATAGTGGATATTATTTGAAAAGATTTTGATTTAAACGGTAGTTCCCATCAAATAGATAAATATATAACTATATGATTATAGATTACTACAAAAAAATAGTTGGAGGGTAATAACATCGTAGATAAATCTAAAATTCCGAGAATTAAGCGTTTAATAAATCTTATGCGAGCTAAGTTTTACCTAATAGTCGTCAAATACAAAATCGCCATACACACGCAGAGAGAAAATATCTCTCTTAGACTTAATAATCTTTTCGGTTCTTTGTATGATATACTTTTCGGGAGTTTATAAGAGGGATTATGAAATACTAATCGAATATTTAGGACTATTTACAAAAATTAGATATAACAAGATTGTTGAACGAATAAATAGATATGAACAACTTTTATTCGAGATTCAAAAGACTTTCCTAAACAAAAATTGTTTATTATTCATATATACAATCCCAATTGAAACG
This sequence comes from Methanotorris formicicus Mc-S-70, assembly GCF_000243455.1. Classification (NCBI taxonomy): domain Archaea; kingdom Methanobacteriati; phylum Methanobacteriota; class Methanococci; order Methanococcales; family Methanocaldococcaceae; genus Methanotorris; species Methanotorris formicicus. The sequence goes on from NZ_AGJL01000009.1 coordinate 31,090, forward strand.
AAAAAATCCGTAAGAAAGGGAAGACATGAAAAAATTGGATACTCGGAACTTATTAAAAAAACGGCAGTGTTGGATATAACCCATCGAAAAGACTGTGGTATTATGGATACAAAGCAACTTATATTACCGATGGGTTGTATCTAATGTTGATATCCATAAATCCTGCAAATCAGCATGATTTGGACATTCTAAAAGAAAATTTTAGAGGGTTTGTTCGGGAATTTATGAACTGCAGTATAATCGGAGACAAAGGATATATAGATAAGGGCTTCGAAAACTTATTAAGGCAGGGGAACTGACAGTGTGATTACGAGAATCCTTTCCTTATTAGTTCTTTACTACACTCTTTAATCACTTCATAGAATGATAATCCATATTTGTGGCTTAAATATTCTATACAGTTTGATACCATTGCTATAAACCTAACAAACCCAATATTGCTCTTTTCAGACGTTAGGTAATTTCCCTCAACATCTAAAATCGATTTATCTCTTCTATGCTTTTCTTCTATCTTTGGTCTCTTCATATACTCGCTTATTATGTTCTCTGCCTTCTTTTTATGGTTTGTAGAGACCAGATACTAGGTTTTTTCTGATTTTCCATCAACACTGCAACGATTTTAACTCTACCAACATCGGGAATATTGACCACTTTCTCGGATAATCTAAACTTTATTCCATTAATAGTCCTTAATTTAAGCTTTTCTTTCTCGAAATCCCTCTTAAATAGTCCTTCTACCTTAACCTTCTTACCGAAATATTCAACTATCAGGTTTTTCCTAAGTTTACCAATATATTCCATTCCCAATTCTTTAGATTCCTTCATAATTTTCTTTGTCGTTACAAAAGTGTCTACTACGACCGTCCCGATATCTATATGAGTTAAGAATCTAATAATTTCGATGAATATGTCTGTGGATTTTTTGCCAAGTGGTTTTATTGTAGTGTAAATCGAATATATCCCTTTTTTTCGTGATAAATACAGCAGTTTATCTGCTCTTGATATGGTTTGCTATGTCTTTCGATGTAGTTATATCGAATATTGCAACCATAAACCTTTTTACTCCATCTCCTTAGTAGCGTTGAATCGATTATTGCAGTGTATTTAAATCTATTGTCATCAAAATATCGGGAAGGTTGGATAGTTGAGTATACAAACAAACTCATTTCTGATAGTTTGTAGGTTTTTAACGATAGTCGTTCTGTGAATTCCCGAGACATACTCTGAAAATGCTTTGATAGTTTTTATTGGCGTTAGTGTTCTAACCTGTGCGAACCTAGATAACTCCTCCGAACAGTTAAATCCTAAACTATTTATAGAATTAGTGAGTATATTATTAAGTGCTGCTAGCATGGAGGCTTCACCGTTTTTTAACGAGTTATTTAAGTACTACCTATTTCTATTTTTTGGTCTTAATTTTAATAGTGTTAAATCACACTATCAGTAAAGAAATATCATGAAGGGGATGAGAGGTTTGCAAGGCAGAGGTTGTTGGTTAAGGTTAAAGTTGAAGATGGGGATTTAATTTTTGAAAAAGCATCTTTAGAGGATAATAAAAAATTAGATATTGCTAAGGAGAAAGTTAAAAAGCTTATAGAGTGTGGAGATGTCGATGTGCCTAGTGAAAATTTATGGAATTACTCTGCAAGTGGTGGAGGAGCATTAAGTATATTTATTTGGGGATTTAATAAATTTTATAAACTCTTTAACCCAAGGCAGTTATTAACTTTGATAAAAATTACAAAATTGATTAGAGAAGTTGGTAAAAGAGTTGAAGAAGAAAAATTAAAAGAGGGTTGGAATAAAGAGAAAGCTTTTAAATATTCTGAGGCAATTGCTACTTATTTGAGTATTGCGTTGTTAAAACATTTAGATTATAATACCACTGTTACATTGTGGAATGCAGGTTCATGGAGTTTATGCAAAATAGCCCATACTCTTACTAACAGAGGAATATCAATGCAATGGAATTGGTGTGAGATGTATCCTATTGTTAATATTCCTTTAGCTTATCCGAGCACATTAAAAACAACTATTAATAGTTTAGAATATCTAACCTCTGCACTATCAAATAAACCAAATAACTTAGATGGCTATTTAAATAATTCAAACAACAAAACCCAATCTATAAAAATCATTCAAGGGGATGCAACAGCCTTAAACTTAAATGAAAAGTTTGATGTTATAGTTACAGACCCCCTTATGCCGATGATGTCCCTTACACTGAACTATCTGACTTCTATTATGTTTGGCTTAAAAGGGCTTTGTCTGATGTTGAAAACAACAAACTAATCCCAAGATATCATAAAGAGGCATTTTTCAAAAAGATAGGCAAAAAATACAAAGAGATAAAAACACAATGGCAAGAGTTTGCTAAAAAAGAAGTCTCTGAAAATGCTGGTAGATTTATGGACTTAAATAATAAAAAAGAAGTAGCAAAGCATCACTTTGAAAATCTCTTCTCACAAGCATTCATATCAATGAAAAATCATCTAAAAGATGATGGTTTATTAGTTACCTACTATGCACACACAAACCCTGACTCATGGGCAAATCTTTTAGAAGCTGGCTGGAAGAGGGCAAAATTAACAATAACAAGAGCTCTACCTTTAACAACTGAATCAAAAACAAACATTGTATCAAGAGGAAAGTTATCTTTAGACACTTCAATAATTGCAGTTTGGAAAAAGAAAGAACTAAAAGATAAAGCTCTAATAACATCTTTACTACCAAAATTAAGAGAGAAAGGAAGAGAAACAGCAGAACTATTAATAAAACATGGACAACACGATTTAGATTTGCTTTATGGTGTAATGGCAGGAATTTTGGAAGAGATAACTCAATACAACGAAATTGTAAGCCCAGAAGGAAAATTAACAACAAAAGACATTTTAGATAAATATGTATATCCAATTACAATATACAGCATTATAGATGCAATTTCAAAAGAAAAAGAGGGAATATTAAAAATCTCTTCAAAACCAGCCCTATTCTACACAACTTACAAAATCCTATTTGGTAGTAAAACTTTAGGTAGTGGAGACCTAATATTATTAAATATTTCAACTGGTATTGATAAAAGAGCAGCAGTTGACTACAAACTAATAAAAGAGGAGAGTAAAGGATATACCTTAAACTCTCCCGACTTAATAAAAGAACTCAACAACAAATATCTATATCAGTTTTTAATTGAAAAGGGCATAAATCCAACAAACCCTGAGATAGAGACATCAATAGACATCCTTCACTTACTTGAATTCTATGCCTTTGCATATCCAATGGATGCATTTAAATCTAAGCTTGAAGAGTTAAAAAATAAATACCCAACAGAGGTTGATGAGGCAATAAATATCGCCAAACTAATAAACAAATATTATGAAAGCGTATTTAAGGGGTTATACACAGGCAAAAAAGATAGTGAGATTGACAAACTACTCCAAAAAGATAAAATTTATGAACTATATTTAATAAGAAGATTAGTAAGATTCTTAGAAGGAAAGGCATTTTAAATTTTAACTTTTTTAATTTTTATTTTTGCGGGTGGTAAAATGAAATTCTACAATAGAGAAAAAGAACTCAACTACTTAAAAACTTATGTTCAATTAGAACCAAACTCTATATTGTTTGTTTATGGTCCTAAATCATCTGGAAAATCAACAGTTATGCTAAGGGTTATTGAAGAGTTATCTAAGAGAGAAGATTTAATATTTTTTTATTACGATTTAAGAAAATATGCAACACCAACAAAGGAAGAGTTTTTAAAAATATTTTTTGAAAAGTCGGATAAAAAATATCTTCTCAATAAGTTGGAGATTAATTTAGGAATCTGCAAATTCGGAGTAGAGGAGAATTTTGATTTTAACAACTTATCTTTGAATGATGTTTTTGATAAGATAAATGAGAGTATAAATGCTGTTGTTAAAGATGGGAAGAAGCCAGTTTTAATAATAGATGAATTGCAGAAGTTAAAAAATATCTATTTCAATGGAAATGGCAAAGGAGATAAGTCCTTGTTGAGTGAGTTGTTTAATCTCTTTGTTCATTTAACTAAAGTTAGGCATCTATGCCATGTTATTTGTTTAACATCTGATACTTTGTTTATTGATGAAATATATAGAAATTCAACTTTAAAAAATGCTTCTGAATATTATTTAATTGATTGGTTGAGAAAAGGGAGTATAAGAAATATCTTAAAAGAAGAGGGATTTAATGAGGAAGAAATAAACTATTGCTTAGATTATCTATCATTACCTTATGAAATCTCCCAATTGATAAATAATAAAAAATTAGGCGTTTCAGTTGAAGAAACAATAAAACAATGGATTAATGTTGAAGCAGATGGGTTAAGGTTTTTAATAGCAAACATGCCAGAAGATTTGGATGAAAATAAAATAAATGAGATTTTAAACAAATTTAAAAACAACATTAAAGTTAGGGATTATGAAATAATAAAAAGAGACCTCATCAAAGAAGTTAAGTTTTTAATTGAGAATGAGATTTTGTTTTATGATGTGATTAATGGCATAATCAAACCAACTTCAATAATAGAGTGGTATGCTATTAAAGAAGTCATCTAAAAGGGGGGGAGAATTATGCAAAAATTAAAAGTTTGGGAGGATGTTTTAGATGAGACCTTAGATATGCAAGTTGCTCCTGAATTAGGAGATGTTGTAAATAAAACAGCCCATAAAATTTATACAGAACCAGAAGAATTCTTTAAAAGAACTTACTTTACTGACTCTATGGTGCAAATACTTAGTAGGTTATTAAATACCTTAAGTGGAGAAGAAAGACACAATATATTCTTGATATACTCTCTTTTTGGGGGAGGGAAAACTCATACAATATTAACAATATATCATGCAATTAACAATCCTGAATCTCTTATAAATGAAAATACTCTAAAAGATTATCCTGAAGATAAAAAAGAAAAGATAAAAAGCATTGGATTAAAATTAAAAGACCTTCAAAATCAAAACATAAAAATACTTCCAATATATGGAAAAGGAAAATTAGGACAGCCAAGCAATCCATTAAACTTTGAACCCTACAAAATCAAAACATTATGGGGATACATAGGGCATTGTTTAGGAAAATATGCACTTGTTGAAAACGATGACAAAAACTTAACAGTCCCTACCATAGACACAATTAGAGAGCTTTTAAAAGGAAATAAAGTGGTGTTTTTAGTTGATGAGATTGTTCATTATATAGATAATTTATACAACAGTGGAAATGAAGATGATAGAAGATATGCAAAAAATATCTGCAAGTTTTTTGATGCTCTATCCACTGCTTTAATTGGGACTGATAGTGTAATGATTCTAACTTTACCAATGGAAAAAGATGGAGAAAAAGTTGAAAAAGGATATAATAAGGAAATAGTTCTTTCTCTCCATAGGGCAGTTGAGAGAGTTGGAGGGGCTGAGCTTTATTCTCCATTGAGAACAGAAGGTATTTCAGGAGGAGAAATTGTTGAAATTTTAAAGAAAAGGATTTTTGAAAACATAGATAATGACTTTAAAGAAAAAATAATTGAGAAATACAGAGAAGCTTATGCAAACACTGACATATTTGGAAGATTTGAAGAAAATTTATCAAAAACATATCCTTTCCATCCAGAGTATATAGCAACATTAAGAACTATTGTTGAAAGAGGTAACTTGCAAAAAACAAGGGATATGGTTAGAATAACAAGAATTGTTGTAAGAAACTTATTACAGGAAGATGAGTTTCCAACCTTAATAATGCCATATCACATAAATCCAAGAAATGAAAAACTAAAAGGGATATTGTTTGGAAAAAATCAAATATTTGCTGACTATGGAGGAGCAGTGTTGGATGTGGATTTATCCCTTGAAAAATTCAAAAGATTTTCAAAACCAGAATTGGCAGAGGTTATTTTGAGGTATATATTCTTAAAAACCTATCCTTATGATTCTCCAACACCACTTGAAGGATTTCCAAAAAAAGATAGTATTGCAAGGGCTGTTTATGAAATCAACTTCTTTGAAAAACATGCATTGCAATTAACCGATATTCCAAACATTATAAGTGAGATTGAAAAAAGCTCATCATTCATATATTTAAACAAAAAGGATGAAATCTTCTGGTTTTGGAGAGTTGCAAATGTATCTCAAATGGTTGAAAGCAAAAAAGAAGAGTTGCTCACGCTCAATATAGTTAGTGTTCATAAGAAACTTGAAGAATTTGTTAAAAAATTTGCTGTTGAAGGAAAGGGTCTAAAGACTAAAAAAATTGGAAATAATATAACATTTTTCAAAAAGAATGATATTATAGTGTCAAGAGACCCACAAGAATTCCAAGATGATGAGGATTATAAATTGCAAATACTCATAAGAGATGATGTTGATAAATCCACACTTTACAGGATAATCTACCAATATGGAACTGGAACGAGAACATATAGAAATACAATAACTGTTTGCTATGCAGATAAAGTCCTAAACAAATTACTTGAAATAACTGCCCGTATAATTGCCTGTGATAAAGTAAAAGGAGACATTAAAGCAAAATATAAATCTTATGGAGAGGAAGTAGTTCAAATACAAACAAATATGGTAAGAAGTATTGAAGATGATGCAAAGGCAGAGTTTGATGAATTTGTAGCAAATACATTTAAAAAAATTGCATATCCTAAAGATAATGATGTAGAGATTGTTGATGCCACTCCAACATCCAAGTCAATACTTGAAAACGTGTATTCCACATTAGTTGAGTGGGGAAAAATCCCATCCAATCTAACTTTTGAAGGTCTTATGTATAATTTAAATGAAGTAAATATAACTTTTGATAAACCGATAATGTTTTCAGAACTTAGAAGCATTATTAGAACAAATACAAAACTTCCATTTATTACTGATGAGCAATTAAAAGGGGCGATAAAAGAAGGTGTTGAAGATTTAAAAATTGGTATTGAGAGTGATGGAAAAGTTCTATTCAAAAGAATCTATCCAAATGTCCCAAATCATGATGAAGCAGGAGTTCCTATCCCCGATATAAAAGAAAATGACATAATCTTGCCTAAAATAAAGGCATTAAACAAACAAATAAATCAGATTTTAAAAGATGAAAGGGATGAAGTTGTTGATAACAAGTATATAAAAGTTTGGTATGAAGTTCATATTTCAGATTCTGAGTCATTGCCATTAAGAGAACTTGTTGAAGAGACAGAAGAGGGCTTTGTAGTTAAACCTGAGTTTGTAGATTTATTGATAAATGGCTACATAGTAAGAAAAACTGAAGAAAAGATTATTGGAGAAAGAAATGAATTCTCTTTAAAGATAGATAGGCACAATATTGAAGGAAAACCTGGAGAAGATGTGAGTGTAAAAGTAGTAATAACTCCATTAAAAGGTAGTGGTTTTGAAGTAAACCTTGAAGTTGAAGAAGGAGAATTGGATGTAAGTTATGGAAAAGCTCCTTATGAAACAACATGGCACGTCAAAATCCCCGAAGTCAAGAAAACTTATGAGATAAAGGCAGTATCAGAAGATGGTGTTGTAAAAACTGATAAAATAACCCTTACCCCAAGAACTGATATTGTAGAAGTTCATGAATTATCTGAAAACTTAAAGGGTGGCATATTATTAGAAATAAAGGGCATCAAATCCTATGATGATTTAAACATTATCCCTGAAAACTTGGATGCCAAAGTTAGAGGAGGATTTATTATTGAAAACGATGAATACTTTAAAGCAAATTTCAATAATTTATCTCTCGATGTTGTAAAGTATCTTATTGAAGAGATAGAGGGGGTTATGGGTCATAAGCCAAATTTAAATGTTGAGGTTACTTTTGTAGATGGTGTGAAAATTGATGATTTGATATTTGAGAAACTCAGAAGTTTAAATAAAAAAGTAGTGTTCAAAATTAAGAAATGCTAAATTATTTTTTGTTATTTTTTTAGATTATTTTATTGTCTGTGAGGTGATGCTGTGGAGAGTAAAAACACCCAGTATATAGTTAAACTTAAATATGCTAAACCAGTAAAATTACCAATAGTAAAAGAACAAAAATTGGCAGAATTTATTCCAATAATACCTCTTGAAGATGATAAATACATAAAAGGTAAAATTGAGGGGGTTGCAAGAGTATTTCTCCCAGAGTTTATTAATTTTGCTAAACACCTTGGCTTTAAAGTTTCTGGTGAGAAGAGAGTTACATTAAAAACTGATGATGATTATGCATATTTGAGATTGTTTGTTTATGCCATGGTTATGCAAGCATTAAGAGATAATACAATGTGGGGAAAATTAGAAGACCATGTCCTTTCTATGGAGCCTCTATCTTTACGTTATTGGGCATCAACTTTTAGAAATAACTATTGGAAACATAATAATAGAAGAAAATTATTAAAAATTGCAAAATGTTTTTTGGAGGTTGAAGAACTCTAAATTTATGTGAGGGGATGAAAATTGCATGATAAAATAAAAAACTATCTCACAAAAAAGATATTTTTGCACAATCCCTTACTATTCTTCTATGCTTTAAACCATCCAGCATCAAAAAAGAAGATAAAGCCATTTATACATCAAATCCATCTTTTACATAATTCAATGCTTCTCCGTCCAGTCCGTTTTTTAATTGCAGATGAGATAGGTTTGGGTAAAACAATAGAATCTCTTGCAATAACAAGATATTTAGAGCTAAAACATGGAATAAGAAGGGTTTTAGTTTTAACTCCAAAGATTTTAAGAGAACAGTGGGAATCTGAAATAGGGAGAGTTGGAGGAGTCCCAAGGATTATTAAGGATGGGAATGATGTGGCAATATTAAAAATTATATACAATATTACGATTCTGCGGTCTATATTATAATGTCAATAGACCTTGCAAAGAGGTATGTTGATAAAATATTACAAATTGATTGGGATTTGGTTATTGTTGATGAAGCCCATAACATTACTAAAAATACTCAAAGAGGAAAATTGGTAGAAAAACTTTCAAAAAAAGTAAGAAATATACTTTTACTTTCTGCTACTCCGCACAGAGGAGACCCTCAAGATTATCTATATAGATTGAAAATATTGGATTACACACTTATAAATGATTTTGATAGGTTAAATACTCAAAATTTCTATCGTAAAACTCACGATATATTGGTTTTTAGAAGGACGAAAAAATTAGTAAATGCTCTTGAGAATAAAAGGGTCTTTAAAGATTGCCAGTTTAATGCAGTTGTAGTGGATATATCAGAAGAGGAAAAGAGATTTTTTGACCTTCTTGAAAATACTCTTAAAAATATACTGAAAAATACAAAAAGGAACTCTCCAATAGCTCTTTTAGCAGTAATTTTAAGTAAAAGAGCTTCTTCAAGTTATAAAGCAGCAATTGAAACACTGAATAGGATTATAAAAACTAACATTTTAAAAACTGATGATATTGATGTGTCAGAATGCATTAAAAACCTATTCTCATTAAGTTTTGAAGAAATGGAATTTGAAGATTATAGGGAAATATCTGACATAATAAATAATATTGTTGATAAATATTCGCCCTACTTAACCCAAGAACAAAAAGAATTATTTGAAAATCTCCTCAAAACAACAACTAACATCATAGCCAAAAAAGATAGTAAAATTGACGCTTTAGCAAAAATTATTGCAGAACATATTAAAAATAATGAGAAAATTGTAGTATTTACTGAATATGTTGATACCCTTAAATATCTTCAAGAAAATCTGCCTAAGTATCTAAATAACTATGGTATTGATATAACTCCAAATGAAATATTAACACTTTCAGGAGAGGATAAAAACAGGATGGAAAATATTACTGAGGAGATTAATAAAAAATTTGAGGACTATGGAAAAATTTTACTGGCAACAGATGTTGCTTCTGAGGGGCTTAATTTACAAATTGCAAGTGTTTTGATAAATTATGATTCTCCATGGAGTCCTATAAAATTAGAACAGAGAATCGGTAGAGTTTGGAGGTTAGGACAAGAAAAGGATGTATCTGTTTATAATATTTTCCTTTCAAATAGGATGGATTTGGAATTGCTTAACAATCTCTATAAAAAAATTATGAATATTAGAACTGCACTTGATAATCAATTGGCAATAGATAAGGAGATATATATTGCAAACGCTGAAAATCTATTTAACTTAGAAGAATTCGCATACATAAAAAACTTATCTGAATATGATATTATAATTTCAGCAATAATGGGGGACTTAAACATTTATACTGAAGAGATTATCAAAACACTAAAAACTATTAGGAGTAAGCTAAAAATGATGAGTATTTTTCCAGAAGAGCGTGCTGAAGAAATTAAAAAAGAAGTTTTAAATGTTATTCAAAATGAAGATTATTTGAATATTGAGAAGATTGAAGAAATTTTGAGAAACTATCAAAAGAAGGTTTTAAATGAGAATATACCTACCCAAAATAGCCTATACCAAATCATAAAATCAAAAGATGATGAAGATTTACAAATATCAAGAATCGTTGTAAAAAGTCAATTTAAAATAGAGAATATCTATTTTTTGTAAAGGTGTTAAATGAAGATGGCGAAGTTGTTTGGGAAATTCCATTGATAACCTCTCATCAAGAAAAAGATGTTAAGTTAATGACGGGTGTTGAATTATTAAAACATTTAACAACAATATTTAGCAAAGACGTATTTTTCGCGGAATATGAAATACCTTATGAGAAACAGATATTAGCCATAAAAGGGAAGATTCTTACTTATGCAAAAAATATTATAAATAACATAGACAAAAGAATTTCAAATTACGAAAATCTTAAGAATTTGGGTTTAAAAGATGGTAAATTATTTAAAAATTTTAAAATAAGTGTTAGTAATCCTATAATTATTGATTATCTGCCAGAGGATGAGTTTTCAATTGAAAAAATTATTCCTTTAGATATTGTGAGTAAATTAGTTTTAGATATGGATAATATTATTTTAACAGATGAAAATGATTTAAAATCTATAGATAGGAATTTTATTCCCCTCGAAGAACTTGTAAAAATCGAAAAAATGGCTATGAATATTATAATGAATCTCGAAGAAAAAAGATTAGCAAGTAAATACGGATATGAAAATAGGGGTAAGGTTTGGGATGTTTTGGATGTTTCCCTACATGAGCATTATGATATAAAGGTTATTGAAAATGGAGAGGAGAAATATATTGAAGTAAAGGGACATAAAGGATTATTACCAATTGCAGAACTTACAGAGGCGGAATATAAATTTGCTATGGAAAATGAAGACAAATACTATTTGTATGTAGTTTGTAACCTTGTAAAAGATGATAAAAATGCAATAATATTTGAAATTCACAAACTCCCCAACAAAGAACATATAAAAATATACCTAATTAAAAACGGAGAAAAAATAGACGTGAGCAAATACTATAATAATATAAATATAACTGAAAAAAAGAGATATTTGTTTAGACTTGTATAAGATTGAAAAATAATACAATAATATAAATCATAACTTCCATAATAATTAAAGGTGGGATATTATGACCTACTGGCTCTGTATAACCAATGAAGACAACTGGAAGGTAATAAAAGAAAAGAAGATTTGGGGAGTTTCTGAAAGACACAGGAATACAATAGAAAAAGTTAAAGTTGGAGATAAGTTAGTTATTTATGAGATTCAGAGGAGTGGAAAGGATTATAAGCCTCCTTATATTAGAGGAGTTTATGAAGTTGTTTCAGAGGTTTATAAAGATAGTTCTAAAATTTTTAAGCCAACTCCAAGAAATCCTAATGAGAAATTCCCATATAGGGTTAAATTAAAAGAGATTAAGGTTTTTGAGCCACCAATTAACTTTAAGGATTTGATTCCAAAACTTAAATTTATCACAAACAAGAAGAAGTGGAGTGGGCATTTAATGGGAAAGGCGATGAGGGAGATTCCTGAAGAGGATTATAAGTTGATTATAAGTTGAAATATTAGGTTTAGAGATTTGTGCATTTATCTATAAAGTTTTCAATAAATTGTTTTAATTTTGCTAATTCATCATTTTCATTTTTATAGGACTTTCGCAAGCATATTCGAATATAATGATATAGCATTTATGATAAGATATTTCTACCACAACATTTTACTATTTTTCGAATAAAAATTGTTTATGGTGAGAATATTCTCAAAAAGCGAATGCAATTGTTTATATGCTCTTTCTTCTATTGTCAGAGTTTAATTCGTGTATAGAACTATCTAAAACATTACG
>NZ_AGJL01000010.1 GCF_000243455.1 Methanotorris formicicus Mc-S-70
GTTCTAACTTGTGCGAACTTAGATAACTCCTCCGAACAGTTAAATCCTAAACTATTTATAGAATTAGTGAGTATACTATTAAGTGCTGTTAGCATGGAGGTTTCACCGTTTTTTAACGAGTTATTTAAGTACTACCTATTTCTATTTTTTGGTCTTAATTTTAATAGTGTTAAATCACACTATCAGTTAAGAATCTTATTAAATCATAGTATTTAATAAACAGTGAAGGTCCCTTTTTACCTACTGACAGTGCCTTTACCTTATCAATAATGGCAGGAAACAGTGGAGCAAGTGAAACCGTGAGTATATAATATATTATGGATTCCATTCTACCACCTTACTAAATAAACATATGATAGGAGAAGTGATATGAGTATAATTACATACCCCATATAATAATTGAAATTTCCGTCTTTAATATATCTCAATACTGATAATCCAGTTGAAATAGGTTTTACCAGTAGTAATTCAAATACCGCTTCAGCCAAGTCTTTACTATGTGAATGATAGCTGGCTTCATGTGGAAATATCCTTTTAATTTGTTTTTCATGGGAGTTTATAATTACGAATGGTTTGAAGAATTCCACTATTGGACTGGCGTAGGATGATGCAGTATATTGCATTTTTGCAGTTGGGTTGCTATATCCACAATCCCAGGTGCATCCATCAACAGTTTTGTTTTTGTATGTTAAAGTTCTCAATGTAACCAATATTAGAACCAGTGCAATTAATATTAGGTAAATCGCCGTAAGATTAGGAAATACTGAAAGTTGAGGGCATACATCAATTCCTGCAAGATTTGAACTGTATGCTATTTTTGTAATTGAATTTACAAATAATATTGGGAAAATACCTATAATTATACAGATTAAAGCCAATATTATTTGAGGAATGCTCATAACATGCGGAGATTCTTTGGCATTTGCTGATGCCTTTGTTTTAGGAGTTCCTAAAAAGGATATTCCCAATACTTTTGTGAAACATGCTGTTGCAAGACCTCCAATAAGTGCTAATGCAATGATGCCAAATGTAGATGCCATTAATAATCCAACCGAACTATTTAGTCCGCTAAAACCCCCCATGTATATTAAGAGCTCACTTACAAATCCATTAAATGGTGGTATTCCAGATATTGCAAGAGAACCTATGAGGAAAGCCAGCTTGTTGTAGGCATTCTCTTCATTAAACCGCCCATCTCTTCCAAAGAATGTGTTCCTGTGGATTTTATCACCGCACCTGCACCCATAAATAATAATGATTTAAATAGTGCGTGATTTAGGATATGGAGGAGAGCTCCTGCAAATCCCAACAAGGCTATGGTTTCGTTATTATAATATTTTCCAATTAATCCAATACTCAAACCTATCAATATAATACCTATGTTTTCGACACTGTGATATGCAGGCAATCTTTTAATATCGTGTTGAGCAAGGGCATAAGCCACCCCAAGAATTCCAGATAATATGCCCAGTATTAACACCATATATCCAATGTAAATATTGTTTATTCCAAGGAGTATTATGAGGTTAATAATTCCATAAATACCCATTTTAATCATAACACCAGACATTACTGCTGAAACATGGCTTGGTGCCACAGGATGGGCATAGGGTAGCCATGAGTGGAATGGAAATACTCCAGCTTTTGATGCAAACCCTACAAATCCGAGGAGAAATACTGCTATTTTTAAGAAGTCTGGTATGCTGGAAAACTGGTCAAAGCTAATAGAGCCGGTGGTCATATATGCCAAGGCAAATGATGCAAATATGAACATTCCTCCTGCATGAGTATATATCAAATAAATATAACCTGATTTTTTAACTTCCTCTTTGAATCCGTCAAACATAACCAGTAGGAATGATGAAATAGACATTAATTCCCAAAACAATAAGAAAATAATACTGTTATTTGAGATTGTAACTCCAATCATTGAGGCTACAAGAACTGCAAAATTTAAATACTGAAATCCTGTTGCTAATTTTCTTTTTTTGTCGTCCATGTATCCATAGCTATAAATTGCAGCCATGATTGAAATCAATAGCACGACAGCTGAAAAGAACATTGATATCGGGTCGATTTTAAAGCTTACTGGAATTATACTTCCAAGCATGTATGTTAGTTTATAGGATTTATTATGAATTATAATCATTAGTGAATTATATAATCCCAACAAAGAACCTGCTGAAATAGTTAATATTGCCATTATTTTTGATAATTTGAACCATTTTGAAAATAAAGCACCCAATAAACCGCCCAACATAATGATGACCATACTCACAATCATGCCATCATCAAGTAGCAATGGGTTATCGTTGAATCCATTAAATGCATTCATGCTTGATTTTGCCATTACAGGAGATATAAAAATCAATGTTATGGCCGTTATAATTAATAAATGCATTAATTTGTCCCTTAAATTTAATTTTGATTTTATAGAGCCCATTTTAATCACTTCTTTTAATTTATATGGTAATTCAGGTTATAATATGGAGTATATAAGTGTTTCGAAAGTTAAAAACTGTTTAAAATAATTAAACACAAGTTAAATTGGTGATAATCAGATATCCACTAAAATAAAAATAGATACGGAACGCAATAAAGATAAAATAAAGTAAAATCGTAAATTTATAAAATCTCAATACAGGTTCAATTTTAAATCAAAAAAGTAATATATCACAAAAAACAAAGTTTATTTTGGTGAAATTATGGGTGAGTTTGTCGCTACATTATTGACGATATTGAAGGTTGAAGATGGTTTAAACAGTGAGTTAGGGGATTTTATAAAGGTTAGGGCAGCAATAGAAGATAGGAAATTAAAAAATGATGACATCGTGGCAGTTTTCAATATACAAGGGACTACAAGTTACCAAGTGTTCTTTTTGGATGAAGATACGGAAGTTGATGAGATAAAAGAAAAACTTGATAAATTGAACGTTAGGTTAAATTACGATAGTGAGGAGGCTCTAAAAAGATATATAAATGCCAGAAGGGGTAGAAATGAAAGATGCTAAGGGATTAGATAAGCAATGGGTTGTTTTGTCTGAATTGGCATCCAAACTTGTTGAAAAAAACATTTCAGTTCCAGAAGAGGCATTTGAAAGATTGAGGATTGCAAATGCTATCATCTCCTATTACCTTTTAGACCCACACGTATCTAATAAAGCACTATCGGATGCAGAGAAGGAGTTGATGAGAGCACAATCTTTATTGTTTAGTGTTTGTGATGCGGAACTTATGAATGAATATTTGGACAAGATGGCAAAGGCATTAAGGAATGAATTGGATGTTAAATTCCCACTAAATAAATCCATATATAATAGAGAGATTAAAAAAAGAGGAGATTCTGAGAGCATTAGGATAAAAATCAAAAATGAGATACAAATTGAACGGCTTAGCGATTTAGGAGAATGGTATGGAGTAATTTTTGAATACAGTGAGGAAGAAAAAAACAAGATATTAATTGAAGGAGATGTAAATAAAGTAAAAAAAGCATTAAAAGATTTCTCAGTAATTTGGAAGTTTGAATCCTTAAAAGAGCAGTAACTGGGTAGGGTTATGGAGGAGAAAATAAAGTTGAGGGATTTTTATATAACAAACGATTTTTGTTTAATTATTGGAAAAGTTGGAGTTATAGCAGATACGCATTTGGGATTTGATATCTGCATAAATGAAAGGGGAGGAAATTTTCCTCAAATCCAAAAAGATAGCATAGCAGAAAGGATAAACAATATAATAGACAAATACAAACTAAAAACTTTGGTTATTAATGGGGATATTAAGCATAATTTTGAATTAAGCTATAACGAGATTAAATTTGCAAAAGAGTTTTTAGGCCATTTAAAAGAGAAAATTGATTTAGTTTTAATACAGGGGAATCATGATACCTTTATCTCAAAAGTTGTTGAGGAATTGGGCATAGAGATTTATAACCATTATGAAATAAAGGGCTACACAATAACGCATGGACATTCTAATTTTAAAAAAGGGAATTTTTTAATCTTGGGGCATGAACACCCTTCCATAAAGTTGAGGGATGAAGTTGGGGCTATTTTGAAACTTCCCTGCTATCTCTACAATAAAAAATATATTGTTCTTCCTGCATTCAACCCCCTTTCTCCTGGAAACGATTTAGTTAACAATTACGCCTCCTCCCCATGCATAAAGAAGGATTATTTAGATAGCGAGGTTTATGCAATAACTGAACTTGGTTTATTAAATTTTGGGACATTGAGGGATTTGAGAGAGTTTGTGAAAGTTAATTTATATTAATTAGATATTCTTCCCTGCTTTATTTTTCAAAAACTCCATAACCTTCTTATGCATCTCCATGATAAGTTTTTTCTTATCCTCCATAACAATAACATCAGATGATGCCATAGCGATTAAGTTAAATGCAAATGGGGATGGATAAGGAAGTTCTCTATAATATATCCTCATATTTTTAACTTTTTTCATAAAATCCTTTGCATTTTCAATATCCATGACATCCTCCAATATTTCTCTTAGTGTTTCCCTATAAAGTGGATGATTTGTTTCTCTACAGTATTTTATTAACATTTCAGCATTAAATTGTTGCCTATTGACGCTCATCTTCCTTCCCATATACTTCCTCAAAATCATAAATCCCCTTGTTGCAACATGCCTAAATCTCCTCTTTAATATCTCCGCTCTTTCTAAGGATTTTTTAAGCGTCTCCTCCAAATCTATATTAAAAAGTTCAACCATGTTATTTTTTGTTAATTTTCTATTTTTTGGGAGAATTAAGGCGAAGCCATAATCACTTATTGAAACCCTAACATTACATTTTTTTAGATTTGACACATGATAAGCAAATGCCCTTGATATGGCATCATTCGCCCTCCTACCAATTAAGAAGTGGAATACATAATACTTCCTCTTTTCATCCACAAAATGCTCAATTAAGATTTGCTTGTTGTTCGGGATTACTGCATATTTATCCTGCTCAATTATGTAGTTTTTTATTGCCTTTGCAGTTTTCTCATCCACCTGATATTTTCCCATTATATCCTCAACACTCAACCACAAAATTTCTCCCCTAAACTTCTGAATATCCAATGCCAAATCATAAGATAAAGGTAATTGCTCAGAAAACCATGCAGGAATTGTTGGTTTTTCGCCAAATGCTTCCTTTACATTTATTTTATTTCCTCTCCCTCCAATGTATTTGTATGTCTTTCCTCCCAAAACAAATATATCTCCTTTCATCAACTTCTCCGCAAATTCTTCCTCAACCTCTCCAATGTATTTTGAATTGCAATAAACTGCCACAGATGTCTCATCTGGAATAGTTCCTACATTCATGTAATATATAGCTCTTGTTGATTTACCTCTCTTTCCAAATTTCCCTTCTTTCAACCAAATTTTTCCATATACGGATTTTTCTTCCATCCCCTTAGCCAAATAGTTGAGGACATCCAAAAAATCTCCCTTGCTCAAATATTTGTATGGATATGCCTTCCTCACTAAGTTATATGCCTCATCAATCTCCCAAACCTTCTCCAAACTCATCCCAACAATATGCTGGCAGAGGACATCTAAGCAGTTTTTTGGGATATGGACTTTGTCTATTTTCCTATTCCTTGCATTGTGAGCTAAAACAGTACATTCAACCAAATCATCCCTATCAAATGCAACAATAATCCCCCTACTTTTTTCATGCAACCTATGCCCACTCCTCCCAATCCTCTGCAATGCCCTTGAAACACTCTTTGGTGAGCCGAGGAGAACAACCAAATCAATACTTCCAATATCAATCCCCAACTCCAATGATGTTGAACTAATAACGGCGTTAAGTTCCCCTTTTTTTAATTTTTCCTCAACTTCTAACCTATGTTCCCTACTTAATGATGAATGATGAGCCTCTATATTTTTAATGCCCAAATTCCTCAAATTATAAACAACCCTTTCTGTTGCACTCCTTGTATTTGTAAATATCAGTGTTGTTCTATGTTTTTCTATAAGTTCCTTTAATGTTTGATAGAGCTTTTTTGATATTTCATCACTTGGAGTGTAAATTAAATCATCTACTGGGGAAATGGCCTTTATTTCAGTATCTTTTAAATAATTCACATCAACTATTAAGCAATCCCTTTCATTTCCAACTAAAAACTTTGCCACCTCTTCTAATGGATGGACTGTTGCACTCAATCCAATCCTTACAAAATCCGCTATTCTATTCAACCTCTCTAATGATAAAGATAAATGCACCCCTCTTTTATTTGTTAATGCATGAATTTCATCGACAATAACATACTTTATGGATTTTAAATGCTCAGAGAATTTTGGGGAGTTTAAAGCAATGGATAAACTTTCTGGGGTTGTTATTAGAATGTGTGGGGGTTTTTTAACCATTTTTGACTTTTGATAACTTGTTGTATCACTTGTTCTAACCCCAACTCTAATTTCATCTAAATCAACACCTAACTCCTTTGCAACCTCATATATCTCTTTTAAAGGTTCTTTTAGGTTTTTTTCAATATCGTTATTCAATGCCCTCAGTGGGGAAATATATAGGGCATAAATTTTATCCTCCAACTTTTTGTTTATGGAAAGGGAGATTAATTCATTAATTGCTGCTAAAAAAGCCGATAGTGTCTTTCCACTCCCTGTTGGAGAGGATATTAGAACATTTTGTTTTTTATGAATTTCCATTACTGCATATCTTTGGGGTGGTGTAAAGGTTTTATACTTCCTTTTAAACCACTCTTTGACGGGCTTTTCTAAAATAGCATAGATTTCCTCATCGGAATATTCTTTTTTTAACCTCCTTATTGCCATGTTTTCACTTCAATTAATTGTAAATTTAAATTTAATGATATAAAGAAAAAAAATAAAAAATTGAAAATAGGGAATTTAGAGCAATTTGTTGAATGGGTGTGTGTCAATTGGGTTGATACCCAGGTCTTTTGCTGCCTCTGCTATAACAGCGTCTGTCATTGCTATTGCAGGGAATGTTAACTGTGCGTTGTCAATAGGGCCATATAAAACAAAGTCCCCTGAAGCCATTGTCTGAACTATGTTTGCCCCAATATCACAAACATGATGAACATCTTTTGACAGTTGGGTTAATCCCTCTTCTCTCAATTTCTTTCTGAATTCTCTCAACCAGTCCCATGCTGATGGGATGTTGTGGATACCACTTCCAACAGGCATTCCTAACTTTGCCTTAACTGCGAAGGATGCTCTTACTGCATTACCTGCACCGTTTCCTAATGGGGTAACTGCAACGTCAATTAATGGGTATTTAATTCCTGCTTTTTCAGCTAATTCCAACATACCAACATCTTTTGTTTTTCCACCGTTTAATAAAACATTCAATTTACCTTCAACTGATGGGTCCATTGGGTCGAAACAGAGGACAATTGATGCCTCAAGGTCACTTTCAACCAAGTTTTGGAATTCTTCATCTTCAATGGAAACGTTAATGGAGTTGTAGATACACTGGTTTGCATATCCTGCTTCTGTTGCCCTTCTTGCAGCAGCCATTCTTGCTTCTCCTGAGGTTGAGTCGAGTAACATTGGACCGTCCCAAACTTCAGCAACAAAGTCAATATAATTAACAAGAGCCTCTGGTGTTCCACCAAACACTTGCACTAATGCTGGGTTTCCTGTGACATCTTCCATTTCTGCCTGTTTGTTTATTAAATCCTCTGCTGCCTGCTTGTCAAAGATACCTTTTCTTTCATCCTCTACAATTTTGTGTCTTGCATAGAAGATTGTCCCTGCCAATGCTGTTGGATATTCTCCTGGCTGTCCTCCAATTTTTCTTCCAGCAATCTCAACTACCATTTGTTCTTTTTCAAATTTGAACATTATATATCACCCCAATCCACTTTATTTTATTTGAAGGAATATTGGCAATACTATATTGTAGAATACAGTTAAAAATATCATACCTAAAACTAAACCATAAACAATACCAACATCTCTTCCAACTTTTTTACCGGTTCTTTGATACAACTCTGCATTTGTATTTTCAACCATCTCTTCAATTTTATCAAGTTCCTCTTGTATTTTTTTGAAATCTTTTGTTGGTGTAACCACTGTAGGTATTTCAGCCATTCAATCACCCTATCAAGAATTTTAATACAATTGGGATGCCAATCAAAACAACAGCGAGTATTGAACCTATTGCAAACCCTCTAATAGATTCTGAATTTACACCTGATGTCAAACCAATATCCCTTGTCATCAAACCAACTTTATATTCTAAACCTTCAAGGAGTTTTCTACATGCTTCAAGGTCTGGTTCAACTACTGTCGGAATACCTTCTATCTCAAATCCTCCTTCTCCTTCTTCTCCTGCAGTGCCTCCACCTTCTAATTCCAAAACCATAGATTCTTCATCTATTGCACCAGGATCCTTTGAGATACACTCTTTTATAGCAGATGTTATCTTACCAGTATCTTCGCAGTCGATTAAGTCGACGATTTCAACGATTTGTCTTTGGAATCTCTCAACAGCGTCTTTACCAACGTTTTCTAAGAATGGAATTGCTCCTTTCGCTCCAATAATTCCCCCATCGTCTCCAATACCGTTTTCCCATAACGCTTTAAAGCATTGTCCTGTTATGTGTCCTTGAACTTCTGAACCACACAATACCATAAATCTAATGTTTGGATTTGATATGTAGTTTGCTACGACTTTCTCAATTCCCAAGTTTTCTGTGTGGCAAGGTCCTGCTATTGCAGCACCAGCATCTATACATGCTTGTTCTAAACCGTGGGAACCTAAAGTTACAACTGCAACACAACTTTCAGGGTTCCCCACGACATACTCTCCAGATACGATAGGCCATCCTGCTGCGGGGGATTTTTTATCTGCCATGTTTCAGCACCTCCAGGTTATAAACCTATTAAACTCAAGTTCATTTTAATTACCAATATCACTACTAACATAAGAATCGCAAGTGTTATCCAGAATCCAAAGAACATGCCTTTAAAAAGCCCTGCAATTTTATATACCCCATCCCTACCATCAAATGTTCTTAATGGTGGGTTTCTTGGGTCTAATGAGTTTTTAAGTGCTGTTGCCAATCTTTCCAATTTTTTAACTTCTTCTTCAACATGAGTTAAATCCACAACAAGAATATCTTTCCTCATCTCTGCCACAAGACCACTATCAACTTCCATAACCACATTAATCTCTGGACATATTCTAACAATTTCCATTTATACCACCTTACTCCTCTTCCTTCTTAGGCAGTTCTGGGGTGTAAAGGACACAGCATGCATCGTCTAATGACATCTTCACATATGTTCCATAAGCAACAGCCCAAAGTATTGCAGCAGTGATTGTTGAGACAATATCCAATTTAGCAATAGAGAAGACCAACCATGTTATTAAACCACATGCCACTGCAAGTGTTAAAGTTCTTTTATGGCTTTCGTTTGGTCCCAAACATGCGTTGAATGGGTGCAATATTGCCATACCTGCTCCAATAAATGCCAATGCAATAATTCCATTTTTAACAGCGTTGTCAATAAATATCTCTGCTGAGAATCCTCCTGCATAAGCAACACAGAATCCAAGGATTGCCAATGCCCCTGCAAGAGAGAGTTTTGTCATACTTTGAACCATAATTGGGATTTTCATACCTACTGGATTTACTGTTAATCTTCCAACTATAAATCCAACAATTATTGCAATAACTGCAGTGAGTATTGGAGCCACAACTTCAGGAATACCAAAAACCTTAGGGATTAAAACACCTGCCAATGCTGCTGTAGTTCCCATACCTAAACTAATCATACCAATGGATGGAACCCCAGTACCCAAACCATAAGCAGCAACCTTTCTTGTTGTGTTTGCTCCTGCAACACATGCACCTACAGCCAATAATCCACCAATCAACATTGACAAACTTGGGACGTATTGAGCAACGTACATTCCTACTATAGTAAGAACTGCTCCTACAGCCAAAATTTGATCTTCTGGGTAAAGTTCTGCTGCATGACCTCCTCCACCATGGGACATATTACCACCAACTGTTTTTTTTATTTTTAATTAATTTTTAATGATACCTCAATTTTATGCCAAACCTGCCATTCCTAATAATACAATTCCACACAATAATGATGCCACAAATGATGCAATAACTCCATTTGGCATTTTCTTGAATTTTGGGTCGTGGAACCCTTCTATTGTACCTCCAATGTTGTAGGATGCTAAAACCGCATTTATGAAGAAGAAACCAACTGCCAAGATTCCAGCAATTGCTGCATCAAATCCTAACTGTTTTAATGCAACGTATGCAAGAGCCCCACCAATACCTCCAAGTCCTGCTCCAATCAAACCACTAACAAAACAAACTGTAGGTACTGCGTGACCAGTTGTCCCTGGTGTGATGTATGGTTTTTGAATGTCTCCTGTTATAGGGTCTTTTTCACACTTATCTGCTGCTGGAACAACCCCTACTCCAAATACATAAATCAACTGCCCAATTAACATTGTAATACCAAGCATAATCATTGAACCTACTGCTCCAGAGAGAGCAATTAATGCCAAGTGTACTGGGTTAAATACATTAACTCCACTTTGTGCTGCCATTGCAGCAGCAGCCATTAATCCAGTAAATCCTGCACCTGCTGCCAACTGGGTTGTACCAGTACCTACCCCTGTTGAGGTAGCCATTGCTGCTGGAGCACCACCGACAGGAACAAAATGAACACTTGCATTAATTATGGCCCCTGCAATTGTAACCTCTGCAAGAGGAATCAATAAACTCACAGCATCCATGATATCACCACATCATATTTGTTGTATTATTTTGTGTATGGCCCGTATTTCTCTCTTGCAAATACCTCAATTTTTCTGTTTATTATTGCAGCAATTACAACAACTAAAAGCCCCATGATAATTGCAATAACTGATTTTGTTACTAAATCACTTCCAATAATATCCCCTATAATTCCTCTCCAACCATCTAAGAACACAATTAAACCAAAGCAAAGCCCTGTTAATGGCCCACCTAATCTTGAACAGAAGTATGATGAATCCAAACCATTCCTTAAACCATATTCTGCCTTAATATCAATATCCCCATGGTTAGCAACAGGAACTCCTCCTCCAAATGGATACTTTTGGTACTCTCTTTCAGCACCATAGTGAACGTCTCCAGTTGATGAACCAATTGCCCCAACTGTAATACCAAATATCAATGCAACCAATGGCAATGGGAATGGATTTCCTAATACGTTGTTTGCTAAGTATGCTGCAAAAACTATACAGAATATTGCCATAAAACCATGCCCTACTATAGGTCCCAAGTGACTTAAAATAACATCCATATATACAGGCTGACCGAAGTTCTTTGATTGACCAACAATCCTACCCAAGTATGAGCTAACTGTATAAGCCCCATGAACAAATGCAGCCACACCAGCACCAATCACTAATGCAAGAACAGGATTCAACCCATAGTTTAACAATGCCCATGCCACTACTCCTGCAACTGCAACATATAAACCGTATGAAACTGGCTCCCCTGAAATTGCCTTGTTGAAGTATCTATGGATGTTACCCATTTGTGGAGCCAACTGAACCTGTGAGTTAGGGTTGGATTGGGAACCCACGTCTGATTCCAAATCTTCTGCACATCCAGCAACTGTCGCTGCTGCTCCTGCCAAAGCCAGAGCCCCAAGGGTTATTAATGCAGTATCCATTTTTTCACCTCACAATATATTACCATTAACATGGCAATGTAGTCCCTTACATAAATCAGGATATTTTTTATCTTTCTTTATATAATATATATTCTTTTCCATTTGATTTCGCAAAACCGAGATTAAAGAATTTTTTATTTTTACTTAAGATTTTTGTATTTTTTAACATATCGTTATTAAATCTAAAACAATATAAACACAATAAAAAAATTAATAAAGGCAAAAGCCCTTAGTGTGCTGGAATAATTGGGTCTCTTTCCCCTGCTGGCTCGAATTCTCTTAAAGCACCTCTTGCGAACTCTTTTCTTGGGTGTGAGAAGTCAAAGACGAGTGATGGGTCTGCGAATGCAACTTTAATTAATGGGTTTAATGCAAATGCATCTTTTCTTGCTGAGTGTGCTGCTTGTGTAATACCTGCATATTCTCCTTGGTGACCGACGTTCATTGCGTAGTTTGGATAGTTTGGACCTCTCAATTCCAATGGTGAGGACTCGTCGTTTCTAATTGAGAGGGAGTTTGAAGCACCACATTGATCTTGTAAGTCGTATCCATAGAATCCAAGTCTGCTGTGGTATTCTTTGTGGAGAATTTGGCTCAAGTACCATCCGTTTAATCCTGCGTTTGAGTTACCTGTTGCCATACATACTGAGATACCTGATGCTGCAGCAGCAACCGCTGCTCTTTGGGAACCTCCGAAGTGGTCCTCTAACAATGCTGGGAATTCGTCGTAGCACTCTAATGCATATAAGGTTACTTCTGTTGCAATGTCTTCAACTACATCCATTGTTGGTTTTGCTCCACAAATTCCATACTTCTTCTCTACGTAGTCGTATCCGTAGTAGGAGAAGTCATCTAAGATGTCATCTGTATATGATGCTGTTGCATATTGGGTGAATCCAACACCACCAGACATGTATGAACCGAGCCAGATTTGGTCGTATAACATTGCTCCCGAAGCAACAACCTCTAATGATTGCTCAACTGGGTCATCACTCACTCTTGTTGTTTGGACGACATCTGCTAAGATACCGAATGGAATTCCACCAGGTTCATTTGGACCTCTTGCCCTTCTTGCAGGTAAGAGTGTACCCATTTGAATAACGTCTGCGTGCTTTGCAGCGTAGGAGAAGTCAGCAATTGCTGCCTCCCCAGCACAGAGTTTGTATGCTGTAATGAATGACATACCAATTTGCATTGCAGACCATCTTGCAATTGTACCCCCATCACAAACTCTACCAACCAATGTTGGAACTCTTGAAACTTGGTATGTTCTCTTACCGATAGCAGCCTTTAACTGTTCTGCTTGTTCTTCTGGGAACAATTTGTTGATATCAATTAAGAACTTCTTATCAATTTCATCTGCTAATTCGTCATCTCCTGTGAATATCTTAGCATAACAGTCCCATGCTAATGCTGGGTGAACCTCAACCATGTGCTCCTGGACAACTGCTCCCCCTGGCAAAGCGTGGTTGATGGTTTCCATGTACTCGTTGATTGTTTCTGGTGTAACCTCAACCCCTAACCTCTTCTCTAAAACTGCGTGTGCTGTATCCATACCAACAATAACAGTTCTCCTTATATCATCCCAGAATTGTTGCATTGCAGCGTTGTTCATGAAGTGTAAGTCATCTCCTTCAACAATGTAGTCTGTTCCAGAGAGTTTGTATGGCATTAATTTTCTTTGCCCTAATGGAACCCCAATATCCGGGTTGTAGAATGGAATGCCTCCCCTTTTCTCAGCCAATTTCTCTGCTGCTTCAACGAATTCTCTTTTTCTTGCTGATTGTCTCCATCCTCCAAATACGTAGAACTTTGTGTATTTTTCTTTTGGATCTTCTTCAAATTTCTCCTTTAATGCTTTTAAGAATAATTTCTTTTCTGCTCCCATAGGCTCACCTCAAAGAATTTGTGGGGACTTTATTTATTATTATTTATTATTTTGGAAATTTAAAAGATTTTATATTATAGGAAAGATTTTAGAGTTGCTTGAATGTGTCTTCTGTTGGGCAGAATCCACCAAGGGTTCTTGCTCTGTGTATTCTCTTGACGATTGTCAAGAGTTCTTTGTCTTCTCTCATTGGAACTCCGTCTTTTCTGTAGATTGTTGTAATCTCTCTTAATTTTTCTTCTGGTAATAACTCTCCAACATCTACTGGCTCATCCAATGGCCTTCCAACTTGGTCTTTTACATAGACAACGTGCCCTGTTTTTTCATCATAGACGTATCTTTGGAGAGCATCGAACATCAAACCATTTTCATCCAATCTTAATGAGTGTCCGTGTACAGTTGCCCCTCTGATACCACATCTTGCTGGGTCGAAGAATGCTGTATCAATTAAAAAGTTCTTGGACAATGCTTCCAAGTCACTTTCCCTCATCTCAATAACTTGTCTTCCTGATAATGTACCAGTATCTACTCCTCTGAATCTCCACATGTATGTTCTTGCTCTGTCGTAAGGTTGAGCAGGTGCAAAGTACATTGAATCTGCAAACTGGATGTATCTAATTCTGTGTCCTTCTTTTGCTCCGTTGATTGGCTCAACTAAATCTCTTACGTAATCATCTGGTAAGTCCATTTCTTCCAATGGTGGGTGGATTGTTTTGTAATCTTCCCCTGGTTGTCTGTGTCCCATTATTTTTACGACATCTTCATCTGGAATTTCTCTCAACTTTTCTAATTCAACTTCTGGGTTCATGTGGTTTCTTCTGTTTTGTGCAATTTTTGTTTCACCTGGGTAGAATTGAGGCTTGTATGCCATAAAATCACCTCATTAAGTTAAGTGCTTTTTGATTTTTTCAATTATTTCATCAATTTTAGTTTGTGGGCAAGATTCACCCCTAACTACACCCGTTACTATATCCACAATCATTCCTTTTGTCTGTGGCTCAACAGGCATAACATTTAAAGTTTTAATTCCGACTTTTGCGAAATCTTCCATATCTACTGGACATTGACAAACAACGATTGTTGGAATCTCTACATATCTTAAGAGTAATCTGGCTTTGTAAACAACGTGATTAACCACGTTTCCGAAATGTACAACACATAATTTGTGTCTATTTATTTGAGCAGCCTCCTCTGGCTTAAGTCCGAAAGTAGAACCTAAACTACCGTGTGGAGCATCGTGGGGAATTCCACTTCCTGCATCCAACACAAGAACACTTGTTTGAATACCCACTTCCCTAATCCCATAGGTTATTTCACATACTGGTTTTGTTATGTGCCTCCTCCCTGGTGACATTGCTACAACTACTACGTCATTTCTTAACGCCTCTGCAAAAGTACCTCTCTGAGCCAGTCCTCCACCTTCACCGAGACCCATTACTGCCCTGCAATCGATGATTTGCTCTTTTCTACCTACTGGCATATTACTCCTCTTTTACTGTTTTTCTTCATCTTCCTCTTTTGGGATTATTTTAACAGATGATTCAAATTTACTTCTTGGGTCGGTAATCCCAATCAATCTTTTATCTATTTCATTAACAAATCTTTCCCCATATTTTATATAGTCGGTTACTGTTGGTTTATCCTTCAAGAATTTACCTACTTTAATATTGTATCCAAATGGGAAAAGTTCCTTACAAATTTCTTCAAGTTTGTCTAACTCACTATCATCTTTGAGAGTTATCCAAAACCTTCCTGCCATAACAGTAAGTTCAACAAGAATTCCTCCAACGTTAATTACTCTTCTTTCTGTATGCTTTACTGGCGTTCCTTTTGCAGGTCCATAGTAAACGGTTTTTGGGAGGGGCTGCCCGTGAATAATGATTCTTTCTGTAGTTTCCAAATCATAAACTTTATTTAGGAATTTTTCAGTGGTAGTCGCCTTTAAATATCGGTGGGGGAAAACTTCAACTTCTATCATCTAAATCACTTAGATTTTGTCTTTAACTGCTAATGCCCCATCAATTACGTATTTCAATGGTTCTCTAAATTCATCAATTGCACTGAATACAGCACCGACTAATGCTGATGTTTTTTCTGGTGAGAACATTTGTGTCCCTGCATCTACACACATTGCAGCACATACTGGTGGGATTGCAAATCCTTTTGAGTGTCTTGTAACGATGTGGTTTCCGTTGAAGATACCTGGTCCTCCTCCACCATAGATGGAGTGTGAGAAGAAACTGAAACCGACTGCTGTACCTTCTGCTCTACCGAAGTCAACTCCTGGTAACCCAGTTTCATATTCAATTATGTCGTTGTAGTATAAGATTGTTGATGCAACGTTTTGTGCTGCTCTTGCTGCACCACAGTTTACAATAACTGCAGCAACTAAACCTGCTGCTGCGTAAGCGTTCCACTTAGCAACATCAACAGGTTTGTATAATACGAATCCTGATGGCATTTTTTTGTCTTCTGTAATAACTCCATCTTCTAATGCTCTTTCAACAATTGACGCTACAACTGTACCTACAGTTCCGTTCTTACCGTTTGCTTTTACTAAGTCAATTACTAAGTTATCTGCATTTAATCCTTGGTATGCTAAACCAAGTAAGTGTAATCTCTCAAATGATCCTATTGCGTCCCCCATTTCAAACATTGCTGTTTGTTCCATAATTGATGCAAATGCAACAGCGTTCATGATATTTTTCTTTGTTGTAGCAACGTAGTGGTTTACCATAATGTTTCTCAAAGCGTAACCTAAACCTTCTAAGTTTGTTGGTGCCCCCAACAATGAAGCAATATTTGCTCCCATGTAGTCAGGAACTTGTGGGTATCTTCCTAAGATTGCTGCGTGAACCATTGGTGCATCAAACATATCTACATCAAATGTCTTGATAATTGCTTCTTTTAAAGCCATTGCTGTGTTCAACATAGAAATTGAGTATTCAGCAGCAACTTCCAATCTTTTTGATGGTAACTGAACAGCCATTTGTTTTCCGTCATTGATGAGTTTTACACTTGTATCGTCGTCTGGGGAAATCCTCAACAACTTATCTACATATTCCATAATTGTCTCAGCATTTTCTACAATTGGTAAGTCCAATGTCCTACCTGGAATTACACAAGCCTTTCCTCCAACTGCTCCAGTCTTCAATGCATTTTCAATACCTGCTAAGTTAACTGCGACGGTTCTTTTAATATCCTTAACGAGTTTTTGGATTGTTGGGTTGTATAATGGGCTTATTGCTTCTAATGGCACATTTTCTTCAACAAGTTCTCCTTTTGCGTTGTACAAACATATTTTATCTTCATACTTTACCATAGGAACCACTCCTACACTTTGATTATTACATGGTTATTATTAGGTGATTATATATATTCAATTTTCCATTAAATTCAAACCGAAAACTTTATATATTTTCCATTTTGGAACTATGCAAACAAGATAAACCCAATTTAGTAATATCACAACTTGAATTATTATCATGATTTATGTTTGGTTATGATTTTTTCTAATAATAAAGAAACTCGATTCCCACAATAAATTTTAATATTTTTATGTTAATATTCATTATTAAGATATTATATCGAAAAAATACAATAGTGAATGATTATGAATTTTGGGATGAACATCGAAATGGATATTATAAACGAAAAAGAAAAAAAACCCCAACTACTCATAGATTTAAAAGGAGAGCCTGGAAAAGATTGCAATGGGTTTTGTAAGTTTTGCTATTTTAGAAAGGTGAATTATAATGATATATTTCCATTTGGATGCAAACACTGTACATTTCAAATTGGATGCGAGTATTGCACATACTCAGTAAGGGAAATAAATGGGGACTTCCTACCATTACCATTTGCTCTCCAACAAGTTCAAAGTGCATTATTTTTTAATAGGTATGAAAAAGTAAATATAACTGGTGGAGGAGACGTAAGTTGCTATCCATTTTTAGAAGATTTATGTAGATGCATCAGTGATATGGGGTTAAAAATACATCTTGGATACACATCTGGGAAAGGATTTAAAGATTTGAATACTGCAAAAAATTTGGTTGATTATGGAGTGGATGAAGTAACCTTTTCTGTATTTTCTACAAATGAAGAATTAAGAAGGGAGTGGATGAACGACAAAAATGCAAAAACTTCCCTTGAATGCTTAAGGCATTTCTGCGAAAATTGTGAGGTACATTGTGCCATAATAGTTGTTCCAGGAGTTAATGATGGGGAAGAACTTATTAAAACAGTTAGTGATTTAGTAAATTGGGGGGCAAAGGCAGTAATATTAATGAGATTTGCAAACAAAACTGAACAAGGATTGATTCTTGGAAATGCACCAATAGTTGAAGGCATAAAAACTCATACAATAGAAGAATTCAAAAATCTTGTTAAAAGAATCCATGAAGAGTTTGGAAGTAAAATAAGGGTTTCAGGAACCCCACTATATGACCCAATTACAAATACGCCTTTCGCTATATCTTACGAGGAAAATTTGCTAAATAAATTAAAAAATAAAATTGAATGCGAGGCTACAATTATAACTGGAAATGTGGCGTATCCATTTTTAAAGAAGATATTTGATGAAACTCCCGTAAATATTATTAAAGTTAATAAGGATATTGCCGACTTGATAACTGCAAAAGATTTGGAGGGAATTAATTTAAAAGAGTTATCCGATACTGTATTTATCCCTCCAAGGGCATTTGTCCACGATAGGGTAGCGGAAGAGATATTAACAAAAGATGGCGAAAAGAGGATGATTTTGAGGGGTGTTGAACAACTAACACTAGACGGAGAAGTTAGTGGAATATACACAAAAAAAGAAGCACTTGAATTTGAATTAGAGGCGTTTAATGAACTTATTGAGATGATAAATTTCTTTGGAACTAAAAAATAACATTATCTTTTTAAATCATACTTAATAATTTAAATATATTGATATTGGTATTTAAAATAAAAAAGTGCCGAGGGGGGGATTTGAACCCCCGACCTCCCGGTTTCTCAGGACCCGGGGATCGTCCCCGGGAAATGTCCGTATGAGCCGGGCGCTATGACCACCTAAGCCACCTCGGCACGCATTATCTTAATAACCCAAAGTCATATATATACTTTTCGGCGAAAATTTTATATACTGATGTGCAAAATTATAAATACTACTATCTATGCGGGGGTCGCCAAGCCTGGTCAAAGGCGCTGGATTGAGGGTCCAGTCCCGTAGGGGTTCCAGGGTTCAAATCCCTGCCCCCGCACTAATGATTAAATTATCTATTTTTTCGTTGTTGAATTTAATTAATCATGAATTTATTTGTTTTTACATTCTATATCCAAATATTCAAATTTAAGTATTTTTTGGTGATTTTATGATAACTGTTGGAGATGGAAGGTATCGAGTATTTTTAAAATACGATAAAGTAGGGGATGATTTAGTTGTTATTATTGGAGGGGGAGAGAAAGAACATGTTGGCAGTGCCTCATTGATGGATGGTGAACTAAAAACAATAAATAGGAAAAATCATAAAGATTACATTATTTCAGAATATGCTGCAAAAGTTATCTATAAAAAGATTAAAAAACCTGTTTTAGTTACTTGTGGGATTCATATAGACAATGCAAAAAAGGAAGAGATAGATATTTTAGTGGATAATGCAAAAAAATGTATTGAGTTATTTTTAATGAAAGGAGGAGGGTTATGAAAGTTGTTGTTTGTGTAACTGGAGCAAGTGGAGCAACATACGCAAAAAGATTATTGGAGATTTTGAAAGAAAAAGATATTAAAACTTCATTAATAATCTCAAATTCTGCAAAAAAGATAATTGAGTATGAATTGAAGATGAAATGTGATGATTTTATAAAGTTGGCAGATGAATATTATGATAATGATGACTTCTTCTCCCCCCTTGCATCCGGTTCAAATAAATTTGATGCCACCATTGTTATTCCCTGCTCAATGAAAACACTATCCTCAATAGCAAATGGATATAGTGGCAATTTAATAGTAAGAGTTTGCGATATTGCATTAAAGGAGAAGAGGAAATTAATTTTAATGCCGAGGGAAATGCCATTCAGTGCAATACATTTAGAAAATATGCTTAAATTGGCTAAATTAGGAGTTATTATTATGCCTCCAATTCCAGCATTTTACAACGAGCCAAAAACTATCGATGATTTAGTTAATTTTATTGTTGGAAGAGTTTTGGATATTTTGGGCATTGATAATAATTTATTCAAAAGATGGGGTGAATAAACTATGCTTGAAAAATTGGGAGAGAGCATTAACAAAGCATTAAATAAGATAAAAAATGCTGCATTTGTTGATAAAAAATTGATTAAAGAAGTGATAAAAGATATCCAAAAGGCGTTAATTCAGGCAGATGTTAATGTAAAGTTGGTTCTTCAAATGAGTAAGACAATTGAAAAAAGGGCTATTGAGGAAACCCCACCAAAAGGATTTTCAAAGAAAGAGCATATTATAAAGATTGTTTATGAGGAACTGGTAAAACTTTTAGGGGAAGAAGCAAAGAAGTTAGAGTTAAATCCAAAAAAACAGACAGTTATATTACTTGTTGGTATCCAAGGTAGTGGGAAAACAACAACTGCTGCTAAATTAGCAAGATATATCCAAAAAAGAGGTCTAAAACCTGCTTTAATTGCAGCAGATACTTACAGACCTGCTGCTTATGAGCAGTTGAAGCAACTTGCTGAAAAAATACACGTACCTTTGTATGGTGATGAAACAAGGACAAAATCACCAGTGGATATAGCAAAAGAAGGTCTTGAAAAATTCAAAAAGGTTGATGTCCTAATAATAGATACTGCTGGAAGGCATAAAGAGGAGAAGGGATTATTAGAAGAAATGAAGATGATGAAGGAAATAACAAACCCTGATGAGATTATATTGGTTATTGATGGGACTCTTGGACAGCAGGCAAGAAATCAGGCAAAGGCATTTAAAGATGCGGTTGGAGATATTGGGAGTATTATAGTTACCAAATTAGATGGTTCTGCAAAGGGGGGTGGAGCGTTAAGTGCAGTTGCTGAAATAAATGCCCCAATAAAATTCATTGGAACTGGGGAGGGAATTGATGATTTGGAGGTTTTCGATCCAAAGAAATTCATTTCAAGATTGTTGGGAATGGGAGATTTAGATACGTTGTTGGAGAAGGCGGATGAATTGGTGGATGAGAAAACTGAGGAAAGTATTGATGCGATATTAAGGGGAAAATTTACACTTAACGAACTCTATGCTCAATTGGAGGCAATTAATAAGATGGGGCCGATTAAGCAGATAATGAGCATGATACCAGGACTTGGAGGGGGACTTCCAAAAGAAGCAGCCCAGGTAACAGAACAAAAACTAAAAAAATACAGAATTATTATGGATTCAATGACAAAAGAAGAAAAGGAAAATCCAGAGATAATTAAAGCATCAAGAATTCAAAGAATTGCAAGAGGTGCAGGAGTTAAGCAGGAGGAGGTTAAAGAACTGCTAAAATACTACGCAACAACTAAAAAGGCAGTTGAAAACTTAAAGAGAGGTAAGATGTTAAAGATGGGAGGTCCTATTGGGCAAATTATGAGGCAGTTGATGTTTAAGGAAAAATAAACTAAAACATAAAAAACGTGGATATTTATGACATCAAAAGAATTTAATCCAATTGACTTATGGGAAGATTTATCAAAAATCAGAACAGATGATGAAGAGGGAGTAAAAAAAGCCTTTAAATACCTATCCAAATTTTTTGACAATTTAAATATAAAAACTAAAATTATTGAAGGTTGTTTTGTAGCATATAGAAGTTTTGAGGATGAGATTTTATTAAATTCACATATAGACACTGTAAAAGTTTTGAGGGAATTTGAAAAAGATGAAGAAAACTTCTATGGAACCGGTGTTTGCGATGCCAAAGCCCAACTCGTTTCATTAATAAACGCCTTCTTAAACAATGAAGGCTCTATTTTAGTTGTATCTCCAGATGAGGAGAGGGATTCTCATGGAATATACAATTTTTGTCATTGGTTAAAGAGGAACGCTAAGGATAAGAAATTTTACTGCATTGTTGGAGAACCTACTAACCTAAAGGTCTGTGTTGGTCATAAAGGAAGATTTGAAGTTGTTGTTAAAACATATGGAAAATCTTGCCATGCATCAAATCCAAAATACGGCATAAATGCCATAGAAATAATTGCCGATGTGATTTGTGATTTGAGAGATCTTCCCTGCAACTGCATAGAGATTGAAAATAAAAAATACTTCTCCACAATAACTCCAACGATGATAAAAGGAGGAATCCAATCTAATGTAATCCCAAATCATGCAGAGGTTATTTTAGATGTTAGGAGTGTGGAAGAACATTTAATGGAAAAAATAAAGAACTATTTGAAAGAAAAAAGATATTCAAAGTATGTTGAGGCATATTTAAACAAAAGAAAAGTTCCTTATGCGGATTTTTATATGCTAAAAAATAAGGAATTATTAAGATTTATATCAAAAAATTTTGAAATTGATTTTTTTACTGCAACATGTGAGGCTTTCTATTTTAACAATATATTAAATGCAGATGTTTTAATCTTTGGATCTGGAAGATTAGATGTTATCCATTCTAAAAAAGAATATTTAGATATTAAGGAATTTGAAAAAGGATTAAAAATGGCAGATGATTTATTAAAGCATATAATCGATTTTAAATGAAACTTTTAAAAAAGTTGAACGAAAACCTTTCGGTTTTCGTAGCCCAAACCTTACGGTTTGGTTGAGCAAATCTTCGGATTTGCAGCCCGAACCTCACTTCGTTCGGTTCGGTTTCATCAAAACGGGATGCATTATAGTTGTGTGCGAATTTTTTAATGATTATTCAAACCATAAATAATTTAAATATTAGTATTTAGCCACAAAACTAAATTTTATTAAGGTAATAGCCCCTTTAAACGCACACAACTATATCTCACTTCGTTCGGCAATGCCTCTTATTGATTAAATCCCAGTAATCCTTATTCCTGCACCCTTTAATTTATGCTTTATATTTAATTTTATCAATAACGGAGTTATTACTTCAATAATCCTTGACATTTCTAATTCCCCACAGTCAATTGCTCTAACACCTTCAATTTCCTCAGCTAATTCCATAACAACCTTTTTTGCCTCCTCATCATCCCCACAAACTAATACATCACATTCAACAGGATTGTCTAAATCCTCCAATGCCTTAGAAGAGATGTTTTGGAATGCACTCACAACCTTTGAATTTTTGAGTTTCTCTTGCACCATCTCTGCAACAGAACCTTGTGGTGGGAGAAGAGGTCTTGTTGCCTTATCCCCTATTGCAGTTGCTAATGGGACACCAATGGAAACAACAATCTTCCCATCTAAAACATCCTTTAATTCTTTGATTGTTGATATGGTGTATTCATAAGGGAGTGAGAGGATTACAACATCCCCCTCTTTTGCAGCATCTTTATTCTCTAAGCCAATAACATTTGCATCAATGCCTTTCTCTTTTAATATATTCCTAACCTTTTCTGCTGCATCCTCTGCCTTCTCTTTTTTCCTTGAACCTATTATGACCTCATGATTCTTAGCAAATCTCAAAGATAATCCAAAACCCTGGTCTCCAGTACCTCCTAAGATTGCCACCTTCATAATTTCACCTCTAACTCAATTTCTTCCTCTAAAATAGATAGATATTCACTTAAAACATCCTTACTTTTAACTGCATCCCTAACATTTTTATTTTCTATTGATAAAACTCCATCATATTTAATCTCTTTCAACTTTTTGAGGACACTTAAAAAATCAATCTTTCCATCCCCTATTTTTAAATGTTCATCATCATAACCATTGTTATCGTGTATGTGGACGTGAACGATACCTTTCCCAATGCTATTCAACTCTTCAACAAAATCAGTTGGATTTCCAATGGTGTTTGCATGTCCAATATCAAAGGTTATGCCAAGATATTTTGAATCTATATCCTTAACAATCTCCCTCAAACTTTCTGGTGTTATTCCTAAAACTCCCTTGAAATTTGGCATATTTTCGAGGCCAATTGTAATTCCATAATCCTCTGCAACTTCAACAATATCATTTAAAGTTGAGAAGTTATTATCCAATATATCCTCAACGTAATTACTCCACAATGGTGGAATATAACCAGGATGCACAACAACAACACTCGCATCTAATTCAAAAGCCCCTTCAATTGCATCAGTTATACAGTCAACTGTCAATCTCCTAACTCTTTCATTCATTGATGCAGGGTTTAAATCAGAAAATGGGGCATGGACAACAATATCCACCTCATACCTATCCTTTAACTCCATAAGATACTTTATATTTTTTGGGGAAAGGTAGTGGTTCCCCTCACATACTATTTCCCAACAGTCAAAGTGGTTTTCTGCAATTTTCTCCATAGTGGATTTTAAATCCTCTGGTAAAAAAACCAATGATGAAATTCCAAACTTCATTTTATCACCAAACGGAAAATTGTAAAAATTTTAATTTATACCCTGAGGTAGCTTCATTTTTTATCACCAAACAGAAAATAATTTTAAATAATTTATATCACTACCATTATAAAAAGTTATAACTTTAAGGAAAAACTTGAAGGTGATAGTTTGGCATCGTTTGAATTAAAAACACCAATTTCAAAAGAAACCATCAGCAAATTGAAAGTTGGAGATGTTGTTTATTTGAGTGGGATTATATATACTGCAAGAGACGAGGCACATTTAGAGATTATAAAATACCATAAAAAAGGGAAGAAATTGCCTTTCAATTTAGAAAATGGCGTAATTTACCATGCAGGACCAATAATGAAAAAAGAAAATGATAAATGGGTTTGCATTGCAATAGGTCCCACAACCTCTGCAAGGATGAACGATACTGAGGAAGAGGTAATAAACATAACCAATTTATCCGCAATCGTTGGGAAGGGTGGAATGAAGAAGGAACTATTAAATGTATTTAAAGAAAAGAAGGTTGTTTATCTATCTGCTCCAGGAGGATGTGCCGCACTTTTAGCAAATTGCATAAAAGAAGTTAAAAACGTCTATTTTTTAGAATTGGGGATGCCTGAGGCAGTTTGGGAATTGGAAGTTGAGAACTTTGGTCCTTTAATTGTGGCGATGGATGTGCATGGAAACAGTATTTATGAAGATGTTAATGAGAAGGTTTTTAAAAATTTAAAAATGATGGTTCAACCTCAAAAATCATAAACCAATATTTTTTATTTTATCCATAAATTTAAACATACAAATCCAACTTTCTAAAATAAAAAAGAATTGAATTGAAAAACTGCCCAATTATTTGATTGGGACGAACATGGAGCTTCTTGTAGCCCCCATACCTGGGCTTCCGTGTTGAACTGGTTTTCTTGTGAGTGAGAACTCTCCAAGATAGTGTCCAATCATCTCTTCTGAAACTTTAACTTCAACGAATTCCTTACCATTGTAAACTCCAAATGTCAATCCAACCATATCAGGTGTAATAACAAAGTCCCTACAGTGTGTTCTAATAGTTCTTGGCTCTTTACCTTTCTTCAACAATCTTCTTGCTCTTTTAATTTTCATAACCAACTTTCTTTGCTGTGGTGTTAAACCTCTCAACATACTTCTTCTTTGTCTTGAAGGGAGTAATTTAATAAATTCTTTTAAAGGTATCTCTTGAAGTTCTTCTAATGTGTACCCTCTATATTTAAATTCTTTCCTTCTTACTGTAACCTGTTGTTGTCTTTTCTTTTTTCTTGCGGCTCTTCCTCTTGCCATGTTTTCACCCTAATCCAAAAAAATGTTTTTAAAAATTAATTATTTTCTTGCTCCAGTTCTTCTTGCAGCAATATGACCTACTTTTCTTCCAGGCGGAACTCTTCTTGAAACTGTTGTTGGTTTACCTGTATGTTGATGTCTACCCCCACCGAATGGGTGGTCAACAGCGTTCATTGCAACTCCTCTAACTCTTGGCCATTTAACAGCCTTAGCCTTCATTGCATGGTATTTCTTACCTGCCTTAACAAATGGTTTTTCTTTTCTTCCTCCACCAGCAACAACCCCAACTGTAGCCCTACACATTGGGTGGAGTGCTTTTAAATGTCCTGATGGTAATTTTACGATTGTTTTTCCCACATCGTGAGCAATGATGTGTGCGTAGCATCCTCCTGCTCTTACCAATTTTCCTCCATCTCCAGGAACTGTCTCAATGTTAAAAACAGGAATCCCTTCTGGAATTTCTCCCAATGGTAAAATATTCCCAGGTTTTATCTCAGCAGTAACTCCACACTCAATTATATCTCCAACTTTCATACCTTCTGGGACTAATAAGAGTTTTTCTTCTCCATTTTCAAATTTAACTGTTGCTACTGGTGCACTTCTACCCGGATCGTGCAAGATATCTGTGATTGTTCCAGCAAGCCTTCCTTTCTTCTCCAAATCATCAAATTTCCTATACTTTATTTCTCCTCTTCTTTTGTGGGAGGGGCAGGTATAGTTTGGTCCTCCTCTACCTCTGTTTTGTGATATCAACCTTTTACCCATTTATATCACCCAAGATGTTTAAAATTGCTTTTAATTTTTTACTCCCCCAACTATGCATCGTGTTTTTAGATTAGTAGATACCTAAGTTTGCTGCTACTTCACCTGCATCGTAAGCATCTTTTAATTTAACATATGCTTTCTTTTCTCCTTTTGGGGTTATCATTGTATTTATCTTCTCAACTTCAACATTAAACAACTCTTTCATCGCTTTCTTAATATCTTCCTTTGTTGCTTTTCTATGTACATAAAATACCAACTTGTTCTCTTCCTCAATAAGTTTCATCGTCTTCTCGCTAATTACTGGCATTTTTATGACATCAAAGACATCCATATAACCACCTCATACTAAAAAGGTAATAAATTTAAAGTTTAAATCTTTCACTTAACTTTTCTATTGCATTCTCTGTCCAGAGTGTTAATCTTCCTGCCATCGCCCCTGGAGCAATGTGTATTACCCCAAGGTTATCGGCTGTTATAACATCAACTCCCGGAAGGTTTCTTGATGCTTTTATTGCTTCACATTTGTCCCCAACAACAACCAAAACACTTCTTGGTTTTCTGTATCTTCTTCCCCTCATCTTCCCTTTTCCAGCCCTAATCTTGATACCTTCCTTAGCCCTCTCAACGTCCTTATCCAAACCTAATGTCTTAAACACATTAACAACATCTTTTGTTTTTTGGAGGTTTTCAAAATCATTATCAACAACTAATGGGATTGATGGAACACCATCAATAATATGCCCTCTCTCTTTAACTAATTCTGGATTTGCTGATGCTGCTATAGCACTCATTAATGCTTTTATTCTTTCTTTCTTATTTATTTTTTCCCATAAGATTTTCTCAACTTTTGGTGGGTGGCACCTTCTACCCCCCACTGCTTGAGGGACAAATGCTGCCCATCCTTGTGCTGTTCTTTTAACTCTTGCTCTACCGTGTCCCTTACCTATTGACTCTGCTGTTGTTCTCTTCCCAGCAAGTGGGTCTGAACCTTTTGGTTGTAATCTTGCAGTTAATGCTGAGATAACTGCTCTTTTAATTAAATCAGGTCTATACTCTGTTTCAAATATTGATGGTAATTCAATTTCCCCTTTTTTAGAACCATCTAAGTTATAAACCACTGCCTTCATACTAACACCTTAACCTATTGTGTTTTAGTTTCCTTGTTTTGATGTTGTACTGATGTATGTTATTTCCGGCAATCCAAATTCATCTTCTACTGGTCTAATTGCACTCCTCAATACAACCAATCTTTTTGCTGGCCCTGGAACTGAACCCTTAACTACAACGTAGTTGTTTCTTACAACCCCGTAGTGCAAGAATCCACCTTTTGGTGTGATTTCTTCCCCACTGTTTCCAATTTTTAATATTCTCTTATTGTATTCTGTTCTTTGGTGGTATCCCATTTGACCTGGCATTGGAACTGTCCACATAATTCTCTTTGGTGTCCATGGACCTATTGAACCAACGTGTCTTCCTACACTTTTTCTTTGGTGTTTTCCAAATTGTATTTTGACTCCCCATCTTTTAACTTGCCCTTGGAATCCTTTACCTTTTGTTACTGCAATAGCATCTACAAATTCCCCTTCACTAAATACATCAGTTATTGATAACTTTTTACCAAGGATTTCTTTTGCGTAGTTTAATCTTTCTTGGATATCTTTTCCACCAATTCTAATTTCTAAAACTTCTGGTTTTTTCTTTGGTAAGGTTGTATTTTTTGGGTTTGTGTGGACGAGAACTCTGACATCAACTATTTTATCAACTAAACTATCGAGTTCTTCAACTGTTTTTTTCTCTTCTTTTTTAGGTAATGTTTTTATTTTTCTTGCTAATTCTTCGTCTAATTCATCAGCCCAAACTTCTGTTAAGGTTTTTAAGCCCCTTGTATCTTTTCCATAAACTCTAATACCAAATACATTGATATCTGGTGCTTCCAATATTGTTATTGGTGTAAATACTTCTTGGTTTGCATTTGGACTTTTTGGATTGTTTTCTTTAACCAATGCGTGGCTCATTCCTGCTTTATATACTGGGAATGCTTGCAATCTTACTTTATCTTCTTCTGGCCATGATCTTATTCTTGGTACTGGTCTTTTTGCTCTTTTTCTTGGACTAAATGCAAGGGAACCTCTACGAGGTCTATTCCTCTTCATACCCATAATATAACCTCCATTATAGCATTATTTCATGTTTCTAATGTCCAAATACCCCTCTAACAATTACCCTCATCTAAAAATGAACCTGTCACTGGCTTACGCCTTTTCAGGTCTCAGGTGCCTTATTATTGTTATGGG
Organism: Methanotorris formicicus Mc-S-70; assembly: GCF_000243455.1. Classification (NCBI taxonomy): domain Archaea; kingdom Methanobacteriati; phylum Methanobacteriota; class Methanococci; order Methanococcales; family Methanocaldococcaceae; genus Methanotorris; species Methanotorris formicicus. The sequence goes on from NZ_AGJL01000010.1 coordinate 28,393, forward strand.
TAGGGGTATAAATATTTAACCTACATTAGGTTAAAAAATTGCACAAATTTTTATAAAAACATGTAAAATCAATTTTAAAATTGATAATGTCATTGAAAATCAGTATGTGGTATATATAAAAGAACGATGATATAATTCAATAATGGATTTTAATATATATAATTTTTGGTGGGGAATGATAATATGTTCAACGAAAATGAATTGAGTTATCTTATAAAATACTTTGAAGAAAAGGATAGATTAAGAGAAGAGATATTAAAATTATCAAGGGAAATAACAAAAGACTGTGCATTGACTATAAGAAAAATACACAAAAGAAAAGAGGTTTCATTAGAAGAAATATTTGAAAAATTAAGACAACTAAACGAATTGGTTAAAAAACATGTTGATTTTGAAAAATATGCTAGCACACCACAACAGGAGTTTGTTGAGGCAAAAGCACTATATGACATTATATTTAACAATAAAATCCCAACATATAAAGAGTTTGAATTTATTAAGGAAGAGAATTATATTTTAGGTTTGTGTGATGTTATTGGAGAGTTAAGGAGAGCTTTATTAGACGCTATAAAAGATGACAACAAAGAACTTGCAGAAAAATACTTCAACTATATGGAAGAGATTTACGACTTCATAATGAAGTTTGACCACTACCATGTAATAGATAATTTAAGAAGAAAACAAGATATTTCAAGGAGTATCTTAGAAAAAACCCATGGTGATTTGATAAATTACATTGAAAACCTCAAATTAAGGGAGGAGTTAAGAAAATGGAAGGAAAAATAAGCAATATAATAAATGACGATATAATAAATACTGTTGAAGCATTTTTGTTTGCAAATGGGAATCCAGTGGATATAGAAGATATTGCAAAAAAATTTAATTTGCATCAATATGAAGTGCATGAGGCATTAAAGGCATTAAAAGAGAGATACAAAAACACTTCCATCAACATCAGAATCTTTAACAACAAGTGTGTGATGGAGTTAAAGGAGGAATATGCTGAGAATATAATTCCTTATTTAGATACTGGTATTGATGAGGAGATTTTAAAAACCCTTGCATGGATTGCCTACTTAGAGCCAGTTAAACAATCTGAGATTGTTAAAATTAGGGGAAGTAAAGCATATAAGCATATAAAAGATCTTGAAAAGATAGGATATATAAAATCAAAAAAAGAAGGAAATTCAAAGATATTGCATTTAACTAAAAAATTTGATGAATTGGGAATTTCTAAGGAAGAGATAAAGAAAATGTTTAATAAATAATAAAATCCATTATTTTTTACAAATTTAATTAAAAATTTAAATGTATCGATTAATGTTTCTAAAATAAAATTAGTAGGGCGGCGGGGATTCGAACCCCGGACCACTCGGTTATCAGCCGAGCACTCTAACCAGGCTGAGCCACCGCCCTTCACGGCAAAATGAAATTAGGTAAAGTTATATATAAATTTTTCGTTAATTTACAGATTTAAATATTTTAAAACCTTTGGAATAATATTTATTAATTCCTCAATTTGTGTATTTGGCTTTGCGTTAGCAACATCTCCCAACATCCTATTTATTTTACACCCCAAAATACAGGCGTCTTTTGTTTTAAAACCAACATTAATTAAAGAGGAAATAATTCCTGTTAGAGTATCTCCTGTCCCTCCAATGCATTCCATTGCCTCTATTTTTGGAGCATCTATTGTCCCAACAATATTTTCATCCTCAACTACATAGTCCTTTTCTCCCTTAACAACCATATATTTTGGCATTTTTGATTTTTCATAAGATCTCTTAATTAGTTCAGGCACTTCCTTATCATCTATCTCAGATATGAAACCCCTCACATAGGCAGGATGAGATGCCTTTTCATCTGCCAAAAATGCCAATTCACCAACATCCGGAAGGAAGAGATGGAATTTATCTCCAATATTTGCCGCTTTCCCTGCATACATTCCTCCAGCATCTGCAATAATCTTTGGAGAGAAATCAATTTCCTTAATTTTTGATATCTTTGGTTTTATGTAATGTATAATTAGCAAATCATCATTAATCTCTTTCAACGCATCATAAATCTTTAAACTTCCATCCCCTTCTCCAATATCTCCAGCAGTTATTACCTCTGGTTTATCCTCTCCAAAATATTCTAATGTTTTTAAAACTGCCCCTATCAAAGCACCAGTTCCCATTGATACTGGAAACTCTTTATTGTTGATTATTATCTTGTTTCCTTTTAGTGTTGCTCTCCCAACAATTAAATACAAACCTTTTATTGGCACAGTTCCTGCTATAATCATAATTAACCTCCTCATACCTTAACTATTTCAATTATCTCTTCCTCCTCAACATCCTTAAATTTCTCCCAGTCCTTAACTTTTCCTATAACATTCACAGCACTCGCTGGCTTTATTTTATCATCATCACTTATTGGTGTCTTTCCAAAGAAGATACATATTGCTCTCCCTGGAATCCAATAGGGCAATGTCAGTTTTTGGAGCAAGATTTTCATAGAGTTCTGCCTCAACTTCAAAATCTTTAACCTTAATTTTAACCTTCATCTTTCATCACCAGTTCTTTTGCCTTTTCAAATGCCTTATTTAATGTGTATGCACATAACGTATACCCCAAATTCTTTGGTGTTTCATCCTCTTTAATATCTTTAATATTTCTCCCCTTTAATTTTAATGTTAAATATGGCACATCTGGGCATCCACCACCAGAGATATTTACAATATTTCCTTCTTTATCAAGAGTTATTTTCATATTTCCGCATCTTACCATAACAAAGCCATCAACTTCCTTAATTTTTATTAATTCGAGTGGCTTTAAAGAATAATCATCTATTGGTATGAATTTTATTGGTTCAATATTATTTTTTTCCAACTCCCCTTTAATTCCAAATTCATCAATTAAATCATACTCTATTGCCAAATCACACCCCTCTCTAATTTCTGGTGGTGGAGCAACGACTTTAATGTTATATTTGCTCAAAATCTTCTCTGCCTTCATTGCATCTTTTGTATTTTCAAATAATATTAACCCTTTCTTTTCTTTATCCTTTTTTTCTTCCTTTTTCAATAAACTTTTTATCCTCTTCAAAATCACAATATCCCTCTTAACATTTTTTTTAGATTTTCTATAAAATGCTTATATTTTCCCTCATCGATAGGGTAGTCTATCCTCTCAACCGTTATTTTCTCTTCATCCAAAAACCTCAAAAACTCTTCCATTAAAATGCCACTTCCATCCATTAATCCCTCTTTTGTTACAGTTTTAAAAATTCCACATGTTGGGGAACCTTCTATCCCAATTAAAATAAATTTAAATCCTTCTTTGCTATATTCTCTCAAGTATTTGACTATTGGTTTTAAAACCTCTCTGCAAAGTTCCCTATATTCTTTAGTATCGTACTCTTCCTTAACCTTCCCATTCCTATCTATCCCCAAATACAACATCTCCGGGCATGGGAGTTGGAGTATTGCATAATCCTCCTTTAAAATTATTTCAACAACTTCATTAAATGCTCCTTTTGCTCTCTCCAAACCTTTAACAACGCTGTTTTGGTTTAATATACAGTGAGAAACAATAACTATTTTCTTTCCCTTCATTTGTATCCCCTTGAAGATAATGCAACTGCCCTCTTTATTGCTGAATCATATAAAGAAATTACCAAAGGGATGATTATTGACATATATCCCCTAAACTTATTCCTCAGTCCAGTGGTATTCAACCCCCTTGATATTTGGGCATTTCTTATTGAAATGTACTTCCTTTTAGCATTATTCAATGTGTAAAGAGTTATCCAAATTCCAACACCCAAATCTTTGTTGTATTTTGATATATAGTTAATAAATTCACTTAAACTTATAGAACCAAAAAACCATTGGAATATAAGAACATAACCCAACAATCTCAACGCATAATGCAAACCACTTTTGCCAACAATGATATAATAAAATAAAACTACATACAAAGAAAATAAAACCCACTTTCTTAAAACTTTGAAAGTTTTGGCATTTAAATTGGTTAAGGTTAAGAATAATGAAAATATAAATCCATATTGTGGATTGAATATTATAATGCCTAAACCCATAATTAAAAGTAATATATAAACTTTGATTTTGGTATACGGCATATTTCCTCCTAAATTTTTTGTTTTAATGTGCCTACAATATACCCAGGTAGTGATTTTACAACGTAGTATGCAACTAAACTTGAGAGTATTTTATCAACTAAATTTGATGGCAGGAATCGTGGTTAGATATATTATTTTTTTATCCATTTTTCCACCCCAAAAAGAAATAAAAAAACAAACATAAAACCTATAACATTATTGCCTTAACCATTGGAGCTACGAACTTGTGGAATATAACTGCTCCAACTGCAAGACCAATAACGTATGCAATCGCTGTCTTATTCCCCTCTGCTGCCATAACATAGTTTCTCAATGGACATCCCCCTTGGATAACTGAGAAGAACCCTACTCCAAATCCACCAATAACTGCAAGTATTAAATGTCCTGCTAATGTTCCACTTGCCCCTAATGGATCTCCTGGGATTGGAGTAAAGCCCTTCACAGCAATCCATGGGAAGAACGGAATTTTACCCATAACACTAAATATTATATACCCCAATAAAGCCCCACCAAAGAATCCAAAGAGACCTTTAATTAACCATGTATCTTTTATCAAATAATAATCTCTCATTCCACCAATAAAACACATCCTTGCTCTTTGGAATAGATAACCCAACATAATTCCAAATGCAAATGTTCCAATTACGTGTAGTTCCATTTACACCACCTTAAAGGTTCTTTTTTAAGTAAACTTCACTTGCCACAATTACACCAACAAACATTGCTATCAAACTTATGAACGCAATAACATCCCCATAGGCAGTTCTTATTGTTTCTCTAAGTGGACATCCTCCCATCAATAACGCAAAGTTCAATACCAAAATTCCCAAAACAAAACCAATAACTGGGTTGTGTGTTTGCTTTATCTTAAACTCCTTGTGGGCAAATGCCCCTATCAAAGCACCAATAAAGATACCTACAACAGTTAAAACAGGAAAAACCTTTGAAACTGGCGCCATTCCTAATGTTGTCCCTGCTATGTGATTTACTATCCAATTCACCAAATCTCTTGTGTGGCACGCAATACAAATCCCATACGCTGGTGGAGGAGATACTTTAAAAAACGCCTGCAACAACGCGGCGGAGAAACCTCCAATAAAACCAGCAACCAATGGAGAAATTCTCATACGTCCTCACCTATTAGAATTTTTAATAGCATTTTTAACTGAATCATTTATTTTTCTTCCAAAAAATAATATATATAGTTTGTTATTTAAGAAATTTAATCAATATGAAATTATTAAAAAAATTAATATGTATTTGAAAAATTGAAAAAAATAATACCATGTTAAGAAAGTGCTTTACTACCTTATTAGTTATTCTTCTTTTAGCATCTCCAGTTAGTGCGTTCTTTTCTTTCGATTTTTCAATATCTCAAAGTAGAGCAGTTGCAGGAGCAACGATCGCAGCTGAGACAATTGCAGATACGATGGTTAGTAATTACATAGATGAAAACCATCCGGAATATTCAGATGCATATACTGTTGTTTCGTTGATATTTGACCCTACTGGGAAGGTAATTGGTAAGTTATCTTCAAAAGGGCTAAAGTATGCTGATGAACTGTATAAATACTTAAAAAAAGAGGATAAGGGCAAAGGACTTGTAAATCCAGATGCTGCTAATAAAATATTTGATAAAGATTTGATTGAAGAATTAGCAAAGAAAGAAGGTAATGGATATAGCCCAAAGACAGTTGCAAAGAATACAGTTAAATTGTTAGAGGAAGGTGTTGAGCCAGGGAATATTAATAAGTTGTTTAAAGATGCAGTTGAAAACGATAAAAAATTAGGTTGGATTGATAACAGAATAGAAACTCTTGAGGAAAATGGAGTAGATGTAGATACAATAAACGATTTTATAGAAAAAAGCTCAAATCCTTATGACGATTTAAGGCATCTCAGCTGTAAATCTTTGATATTAGTAAATTTAGGGATAAATAAAGAGAACATAAATAAAATCATAAAAAACTCAAAAAATATCAAAGAAATATACAACTGCAAAGAGGAGCTTAAAAAACTAAAAAAGATGGGTATTAGTAAGGAAAACTTAAACAAAATAGTTGAAAATCTAAAGGACATTAAAGATATATCAAAAATAAGAAAAACTGTAGGAGATTTAAAAAGAAGAAAAATAAGTAAAGAAGCAATAAATAAACTAATAGAAAAAGGTTATGACTTAGAAAAGGCGAAGGAGTAATTATAAACCTAAGAAATAAAGGAGTTCCAGCAAAGGTAATAGATGATTTGATTAAGAAAGATGTTTCATTAGATGATTTAGCTAAAATAGCTAAAATCGACATTAAAAATCCTAAGAAGTATTTCAAAGAGTTAGAGAAGTTTTCCAAACCAGAGAAAATAACGATAAAAAACGGAGATAAAGAAATAACCGTTAAACTCATAGATGGAGATACTAAAGAAGGTTTAACACATGCATGGTTAAGGCATGTTATTGGCTATGAATCTAATGAAAAAGCCACTACATTCTTCCCTATGGGACAAACGGTAAATGGGAAGAAAATACCTAAGGTTATAGATGATGCTGATGAGTTGAAGAAGATTATTAAGGAGGCAATAGAAAAGAAGAAAGATGAGCTTAAAGGTAGTAATCCAAAAATTGATTATATGTATGAAAAAGATGGTAAGACTATTGAAATTACTTTAAAATTCCAAAAAGATAAAAAAACTGGAGCATATAAACTAATGACTATATATCCAGAAAGAGGAGATAACATATACATGTATGCTCCAAAAAAGCCAGATAAAAAATGGAAAACATGGGAAAGAAACGAAAATGGCGAATTAATTGAAATATGGGAAAATTAATAAGTGATAATAATGGCGTTGGTAGAATTAATTTATGACAAAGAAAAATATAGAGAAAAAATAAAAAGAACTCTTGCCGCGGAAATAGAAACAATATTCAAGGTTAATGGGGAATTACTTGGAGGTGGCTGTTTAAAATCTGAAGGTGGAGTTTATGGAGATGATTGTGATTTGTATGGATTCTTTGAGGAATTATTAACTTTAGGACTTTCGCAAATACATTTAAATACTTAGATTAACAATAAACCAGTTTCTTTACATAAAGAGATTATGGCATTCCCAACGGCTATTCGATTTAGTTCTCTTCTAAACTCATACCAAGTAATCTTTTTATCGATTCTAATTTTCTCTAAAATAAAGAAAGCCCTCATAGCTAACGAAATATGTCCTAATACTGGAAATCTTTTTCTAACGAAGAAATTTCCAATATTGCAGCACTGTTTAACTCCTCTGTGGAACTCTTCGATTCTCCAAGAGGCGTTTTTGACCTCTTGAAATTCTCCGAAACTCATAAATAGGTTATTCGTTATATAATATACTGCCTTTCCGTTTTTGGAAAGGCAGAAGAGTTTGACATATCCTACTTTCCTTAGATAAACGATTAATCCACTTTCAGGAATTTCTCCAAGTTCTTTAATCGAAATCCACTCACCGTTTTTGGAGAGGTTTATCTTCCTGTTCCTTTTAATTCTGCAGAGGTAAAATAAACCTAACTTATCGATAAGTTTTAAGTTTTCTTTGCTCGAATACCAACTATCGAAGCAGATATATCGAATATTAAATCCCCTTTCAACTAAAGAGAGTATTATTTCCCTACATAAATCATTCTTCGTCTTTCCATCCCTTGGTCTATCATAAACTCTAAAATCGATTGGAATGATGTTCTTTCCATTCGTAGCAATACAATCAACAACATGCATGCCCATAACTACTCGTTTATGTAGATTACTCCAACAATAATAAGTAAATTCTGTTGATTTCGAATAAAACTTATCTATAACAAAATCATCTATAACGAAAATGTTATATTCGGGAGTTATAAAGTTTTTCATGAAGTTAAATAGATTCTCTTGTGGGTTAAGACCCTCATTCCAAAGAATTCGATTTATGGTATCGTGAGATACGTTTATTCCGAAAATGCGTAATGTTTTAGATAGTTCTATACACGAATTAAACTCTGACAATAGAAGAAAGAGCATATAAACAATTGCATTCGCTTTTTTGAGAATATTCTCACCATAAACAATTTTTATTCGAAAAATAGTAAAATGTTGTGGTAGAAATATCTTATCATAAATGCTATATCATTATATTCGAATATGCTTGCGAAAGTCCTAAACTTTACTACCTTATATATTAAGTGAAGGAGAATACTATAGATTCTCTAAAGACTCAGATAAATTTAAATTAAGCGGGTTAAAACCGCGGATTGATACAACCAAGATAAAAAATCCAAATTTGGCTTGTTGGGCATCATTACATTTTCCATTTAATCGTTATGTCTTTGAACTTGATAAAGATAAAGATGAATTAGTAATTCATTACTATAACGACCCTTTATCATATACTGACTGTGAGGAGTATAAAGGTAAAGATAGTGGGATAATTAGAGTTCCATTAAAAGAATTCACTAAAGAAATCGTTAAATTAGCAGAAGATTATCTTGAATTGCTGAAAAATTCAGAGATTCCAGAAGAATATGATTGGAGGGACGATTTGCAAGAGTATATAAATGATGTTAAAAAATACTACAAAGAAAGATATGGGGAATAATTATAACTTAATTTTTTTCTTTTTTATTTTTTATTCAATATAATCTATATAATTAAATAAAATAATCTAAATGACAATAAAAAACTCGGTTGGATAGATAATAAAATAAAGAAACTCAAAGATACTGGTGTAGAAGTAGAAACAATAAACAATATTATCAAAAACAGCGATAAACCAAACGATGCACTTAAAAAAGCAGTAGATGAAACAGATAAACTAACTAAAATGGGAATATCCAAAAGTTCTATATCTAAAATAACTAAAAATATCGATAATGTAGATGATTTAACAAAGATAAGAAAGACAGTAGGAGATTTAAAGAAAAGACATATTTCAGACGATGCTATAAATGAGTTAATTGAAAATGGCTATGATTTAGAGAAAGCGAAAGATACTATTGTAGAATTAAGGAAAAAAGGAGTTTCAGCGAAGATAATAGATAACTTAATTAGGAAAGGATATTCTTTAAAAGAAATATCTGCATTACAATACCTTAAAGGAAAAATTGATTTCAAAGATATAGAAAAACTTGCAAGTATAAAAAATCCTGACAATCCAAGTCAATATGTGTTGCAGAATGTATTAAGAAAGATTAATAAGGAACATAATGATGAGACCAATATTAATTCCATATTATTTGAACTAAAAACAGCATCAAGATTAATGGATAAAGGAGAGAATGTTATTAAGTTTTCTATGAATGAAAAAGGAGAAGAAATAGATGTATTAACTGATAAAGCGGTATATGAATGTAAGAATATAAAACAGGGTAAAAAAATAAGTGACAATAATATAGGAAATTGGGCAAACCAATTAAACAAAAAAATTAAAGCTACAGGAAAAATTGGAATACTTGCATTTCCAAAACATGCTAAAATTAGTGTAAAAAATGCTAAAGAAATGTTTAAAAAGTATGGCATAGAAAAAGTCGCATTTGTTTCAGATAAAGAGATAATTGTAAAAAATATAGATGAATTATAAAGCAAAAATTGGATGATAACCATGTCTTCAGACCTTTCTATTATTTTTTATACAAAAGAGAATCCTAAAAAATATGAAAAAATACTTAAAAATTATGAGAAAGAAATAAATGAAAAGTTACCAAATATTGTTACAGGTTTAGGAATAAGTACCATACTTGATGAAATAGTTATAGACAAAATATTTGGAGAAGAATATTATTCGATTGTAATTTTAACAGATTATATTAAATATTGTTCTTATTTCTATGAAGATGAATACCCAATAGAAGAAGCAAAACAAATAGCAAAACATAATACTCAAATACTTTTAGATATAGTTAAAAAAGTTATAGATCTTATTCAGCCAGAGTTTGGATTCGGAGATATTAGCGGAAGAATAGATGAGTATGTAATAAAGTTAGAAAAAAAGAAGTATAAAAATGTAAAAGAATTTTTATCAGATATAACTGACAATTTCACGAAACTACCGTGGTTATTTGTGTATAACGAAGATTTAGATATAAAAATACCAGATAAAGTAAGATGGGATGGACTACTTACTGAAATTTCAAAAAAACCACAATTAATAGAAAAAATAGGAAAATGTTTTCTATATGTTCTGAATGTTAATTCAGTATCTTCTGCGGAAGGCGAAGGATGGGAATGAATCATTAAAATCTTATTTTATTTTTAATCAAATAATAATCTATATATTTGAATAAAATAATAAACTAACTAAAATGGGAATTAGCAAAGAAAACTTAAATAAAATCGTTGAAAATCTAAAGGATATTAAAGATATAACAAAGATAAGAAAGACAATAGGAGATTTAAAAAGAATAAAAATAAGCAAAGAAGCAATAAACAAACTAATAGAAAAAAGTTATGATTTAGAAAAAGTAAAAGAGATAGTTAAAGAGTTAAGAAATGTAGGGGTAAAATCCAAGACAATAAATAAACTAATAGAAAACGGTTATGATATAGTTAAATTCGATAAAAAATTTAAAACTATAACTAACTCAGACCCGAAATTAATGAAAAAATTGGCAAAATACATTAACAATTGGGATATAAGTAGAAGTAATCCATTAGATGATTCAGCAGAAAGTCAGAAGTTAGTTAAAGTGTTTAATGCTAAAGGAGTGAAAACTAAAGTAGGAGAAAGCGAACCTATAAGTAATTTTGCAGTGCTTAAAGAGGGGACAACCAATGGATTTGGTTGGAAGCATATAACGAGAGATAAAAGATTAAAAGAATTTAAGAACTTCTATTCAAAGAGAGGACTACACTTTAGTAGCGATGAGCAACTAAAAGAGCAAATACTTAAAGATATTGAAAATGCATTGAAGTATGGAAAACCAAAATATATTAATGAAGGGAAAGGTGAATACCAAATATTATATAACGATATTTTTGTATCGATAAATAAGGATGATAGTATAACTACTGCATATCCAAAAACCCGGTGATTAAATGGTAAAGTATGAAAATGTTATGGTTGTAAAGACAGAGGTTATATATGGACCAAAAGATTTTGAAGAAGAAATAAGCGGAAATTATACATTACCTATTGAAGCAAATGTTACATTTGATATAAACGGATATCATATAGAAGCATTTGTTACACCACCTATAGATGGAATAAAAGAAAACGAAAGATATATAGTAAATCTCAAAATTATGACATACGACTTAGAAATAGTTGATGTACCTAAAAAACAAAAATTAATATATCAGATTACAACAAATCCTGATTACGTCTTCGTTGGAGAGGTTTTAGAAATAGATAGAAAGAAAAAGAAGATAATCTTCGACTGCGGAGTGAAGTTAGAAGCGGACTGGGATAAAATACATGAAGAAACCGTTAAAAAACTAAAAGAAGGGGATTGGATATTCATAAAAGGTAAAATGTTCGGAGATATTGAAGAATAAATTTTTAATTTATTTTATAATTTTTAATGGAAAAAATAAGGAATAATGGTAAAAATAACCAAAATAAAAAAATTAAATCATCTCAATAAATGCCTCTAATCTTGTTTTTAATTGCTCTTTATCGCTTTCAGAGTAATCAGTTTCAATTCTAATAACTGGGATGCCTTCTTTTTTAAGTTCTTCCTCAACTCTTGCCCCCTCTACATTGAAAGTATGGCAATACTGCAAGGTGCAGTAAACAACTCCATCAGCATTCAACTCTTTAACCAATCTTTTTATGTTCTCTATCCTATCATCATTCTTAAATCTACATGCACATGGAATTTTGAAGTATCTTTTTGCTATGTCCTCTATGCTATAACCTTCAACAAAGTTTTCAAAGAATCTTGTTCCAGTGCAACTCTCCTCTCCAACAACAACTCCCCCAACTTCTTCAATAAGTTCAACAATCTTATTATTTCCAGCAACCATAGGACATCCAGTTATTAAAATCCTCTTACCTTCAAAGCCTTCTCCTTTTTCAACTTTTTCTTCCAATTCTTTAATTAAATCCCCTAAAATTTCTATTGTATCATCAATATCCAACAAATAAGCAAATTGGAACAATTTTAAAACATCGATTCCTTTAATGGGGACTGGTTTATTTTTTCTTAACTCATAAAGTTTGTAAAATAATGCTCTAACTCTATTGACTTTGTCGACCATTTCTTTTAATTTTTCTTCTGTTATTTCATTATCCGTCTCTTTCTCAATCAATTCCTTCAATTTCTCAACTTCTTTAATCCAAATTTTTAATGAATCCTCATCTTTTATATGTGGAAGGTGCATTATATGCATAGGAACTAATCTCTCCATTAATTCAAACATCTTCTTCTTTCCCTCACATGTTGTTTCTCCAATAACAATATCTGACACCTCAAAGTACGGACATGATTTTGCCTTTTTAAATCCGTATGATGATTTTATCAATGGACAGAGATTTCTTGGTAAATCCTCCTCTGCAATTGGGATTGTGTCATTTTTACCTCCGCACAAACCAACTGGAATTGCATTTCCTGCCAATATCAATTCAATTGGAACATAAGCACAAAACATACCAAATACTTTTTTCCCTTCTTCTTTTTGTTTGTAGAGTTGTTCTTTCCTATTTGCGAATTTTTCCATGAGTTTCTTAATTGTCTTTAACTCCATCATACCACCTTAGTTATTAGATTTCCTAATAATATATCTTTGAAAATCATCAAATTTCTTTGAAATCTAAAAATATAAAAACATTTTCATTTGAAATTTTAATAATAATTTGGCAATTAGAGTTTTTAATATCATCAAATATAAAAAAGAAATTTACATAATTTTTATCATTTTTCAGTTTATAGCATCGGACATAAGGGTTAAAATTTAAAAAAATTAAAGATTTTAAAATCCTTTTCTCTCTGCTTCCAATATGGCACCAATACAGCAAACAATTTGCGGTTCTTTTGGGATTAAAAGATTTTTATTTAATTTTTTCTTTAACACCTCCACCAAAACCCTATTATTTACAACCCCTCCACTAAAGATGATGTTATTTATCCTTAATTTATTCACCATTGGGACAATTCTATTAGATATACTCTCATAAACTCCCATTAAAATATCTTCTTTTGGTGTTTTTTTAGCCAGCAAGGAGATGATTTCACTCTCTGCAAAGACAGCACACATAGATGAGATTTTAGCAATGTTGTTTGATTTGTATTTATTTATATCACCCTCAATCTTCAAAATCTCTATGCATTTTTCCAAAAACTTCCCTGTTCCCGCTGCACATTTATCCGATAAGATAAAATCTACAACATTCCCATCTTTATCTATCTTTATAACCTTACTATCCTGCCCTCCAATATCAACAACCCCATCAACATCCTTAAAGAAATAACCTGCTCCTTTTCCTAATGCAATAACCTCTGGAACAACCCTATCCGCAAAAGTTATCTTATGCCTTCCATAACCAGTTGCAACTACTTTATCTACATCATATTCTTTCTCAAACTCATTAATCATTTTTAAAATATCTCCTTCCTCAACAACAACCCCTATATTCTCTATTTTGTAATTGATTATTTTATCATTTTCCATCAAAACCATTTTTGTTGTTGTTGAACCAACATCTATGCCCAAAATCATTCTATCATCCATTTAACGTTTTAAAAAACTACATATTAAAATTTTTAATAACTGACAGTGTGATTACGAGAATCCTTTCTTTATTAGCTCTTTACTGCACTCTTTAATCACTTCATAGAATGATAATCCATATTTGTGGCTTAAATATTCTATACAGTTTGATACCATTGCTATAAACCTAACAAACC
>NZ_AGJL01000011.1 GCF_000243455.1 Methanotorris formicicus Mc-S-70
GGTTAAGACCCTCATTCCAAAGAATTCGATTTTATGGTATCGTGAGATACGTTTATTCCGAAAATGCGTAATGTTTTAGATAGTTCTATACACGAATTAAACTCTGACAATAGAAGAAAGAGCATATAAACAATTGCATTCGCTTTTTTGAGAATATTCTCACCATAAACAATTTTTATTCGAAAAATAGTAAAATGTTGTGGTAGAAATATCTTATCATAAATGCTATATCATTATATTCGAATATGCTTGCGAAAGTCCTATTAATCTTTAAATATAAGCGATTAAGTGGTTTATTGTATTTTATAACTAACATTTAAAGATAATAATAGATTTTTATTTACAAAGTCCATAAAAATCTCGAATATTTAGAATAGATGGATAATATGGTATTCAATAGTATAATCCCTACTTTGGATGTAGGAGATTTTAAAGTACGATATTGTGGGTGGAGGGCATAATATGGATATAAATGTTATTGTAGATTGGAAAAGGTTCCTTATCTTGTATATCTCATCGATATTTGGATTGTTTATGGTTTTGTTATATGTAGTTGGAAGTAGTTTAAATTTTGGTTTTCCATTTACAGTATTGGTGATGGCACAATCCTTAGGTGCCTTAGTTGGAAATGCTGTGTTGTATGTGGGTGCTATATTACTTGGATTGTATTGCTCGAAAAAAATGGGTTTTAGAGTTTTAGGTAAAATTAATATAAAAGAGGTCATATTTTCAATGAAAATAGGATTATTCTTGGGGGTAATATTAGGAGCAATATCCACAATCGCAGAGTATTCAATGATACTGAATTTAAGGTCAATGAGTACTCACTTAACAATTTGTGGGATGTTTTTGTCTGTTTATGGGGGGATAAATGAAGAAGTCATATTTAGATTGTTTTTAATGGGATCGTTTGCTTATCTACTATCAGAACTTGGGATAAAAAGAGCAGTGGAGGTATCTCTTGTAACTTCCCCAATATTATTTGCAATTGGACATACACCAGTTTCTATGGAATTTATATCTAAAAAAACAATTATGTCAATGTTGTTTGTCTCAAATTTCATATTTGGTTTAGTCTTTGGATACATCTATTGGAAAAAAGGATTAGAATATGCAATGGTATCCCACTTTTCGTTGGATTTTGTACTCTATGTGGTTATACCACTCTCAGTAATTCTATGCCATTAATTATGGCTTAAGACCTCCAAATAATAAACCCAACGTTTCCTCGAATCCAAACATTATGTTCATGTTCTGGATTGCCTGTCCACTCGCTCCCTTAACCAAGTTATCTATACTTGATGTCATCACCAACCTTCCATTCCTATCTATTTCAAACCCACCAATATCACAGAAGTTTGTTCCCCTAACGCCTGTTAAAGAAACCTTTCCATCTTCAAAGATTCTTACAAATGGTTCATCTTTGTAGAATTTTTTATATAATTTAATGAGTTCTTCTTTATTTATTTCTTTTTTTACAAACGTATGTGCAGTTGTTAGGATCCCCCTTGTTATTGGTGCGAGATGGGGGGTGAAGGAAACCCTTGCATTACCTATTTTTTTTAATTCCTTCTCTATCTCTGGGGTGTGCCTGTGTGTGGTTATTTTGTAGGGGGTTATGTCTTCATTTACATTAGGAAAGTGTGTTGTTTCTGTTGGATTAACCCCTGCTCCACTAACTCCTGTTTTTGAGTCGATTATTATTCTCTCCTCAATAATATTTTCTTTAACCAATGGGGCAACTGCCAATATTGCTCCAGTTGGGAAACATCCTGGGTTTGCAACAAGTTGGGCATCTATTATCTCATCCCTATGCAATTCAGGCAATCCATAGGCAATTTTAATCCCTTCCAAAACACCAGTATGCTTTAATCCATACCATTCTTCATAAACTCCAATATTTTCAAACCTATAGTCCCCACTTAAATCAATAACCTTCAATCCCTTCTCAATCAATTGAGGGACAATTTTCATCGATGCTCCATGTGGGGTTGCACAGAATACAACATCAGAATCTATCTTATCAACATCGACATCCATAAACTCCAAATTCTCAAGTTTTTTTATGCCTCTTAAGTGAGGATGTATCTTTGTTATTTTTTTGCCTGCCTCTTTTCTTGATGTTACATACTCAACATCTACATAAGGATGGTTTGCCAGCAATCTTAACAATTCCCCCCCTGTGTAGCCAGTACCTCCAATTATTGATGCAGTTATCATCTTAACCACCAAATTTTAAAAAATTAGTTAAGGTTATTCCCCTCTCTCCAACTTTTTCTTAGAGAGTTTTTTGATTGCATCAATATTTACTTCACAATCAACCTTCTCTAAGTAACCATTGAGTATTGCTCTATCAACGAACCCTTTACCCCACTCATTCCTTACTATCAATGTTGTCACTCCTTCTGGAGTTCCTACGTTACCAGCGGAGATGTCTGATGCTAATGCAGTAAAGTCCCTACATATACTGCAACCTTTTCTAATGCAATGTTCAATTTCTTTTAATGAGATTTCTTTTGTTTCTCCATTTAATAGATCAATTGCCAACTTTCCTTTTCTAATTTCCATCTTTTTTATTTCCCATGGATTTATACCCATATCTTTAATTTTAGCCGTTAATTCACTATATTTGAATGTTTCAGTACAGAACAATCCTATCTTCAATCTAATTGCCTTTTTGAATGGTTTTAATAAATCATTATCTGATGCCAAGATTTGGAAAACTGCATTTATAACACAAGGTGTCCCAACTATTGCCAACTTTTCCAGTTTTTTAACCATAACTGCCTCTTTTAATGCCTCCAATATTGGGACGTTCCAGTTGTACCTACTACCTGCTACTTTTATTAGTTCTTCTTTTGTTGTTACAAGGACTGATTTTGGTTCCATTGTCCATCTATCTTCACTTACAACAATAGCCCCATCAATTAAGCCCTCATCAAGGGCATTGCACAATATTGCAGTAACTGCTCCACCGCTTTGGGCATATTTTATATCCATCTTTGATTTTGCCCCAAATATCTCAATATATTTCCCAATCTCTTCAATTGGGATTTTTAACTTTTCCTCCGTTCTTGGGCATGCATCATAACATGCTCCACAAGGTACATCATATAAGGTTACCTTACAAAATTCAGCAGATGCTGGGCATTCAGATTCTTCAGCAGGGTCTATTGTGCATGCACACATCTCGCACTTAAACTTCACTGGACTCTGCTGTTTGAAGTATATATTTTCCACTGGACAAACTGCAACACAAGCTCCACATCCAGAGCATATATTCTTATCCCAAACCTCTTCCTTTAAGTTCAAATATGATTTCATTATTTTCACCTTAGTCCATGTTTTTTCATGAATTTTTAAAAAAATTTTATTTATTTAAATGACAGAATATTGCTTTACCATTTACATCAAATCTGGAGTATAGAGTTTTCCAAATGGTCTCTTAGATATTGGGGCAATTTTTGTGTATTTTGAGTTTATTAATTTCTCCTTAACCTCATCACTCAAACCAAATTCTCTGCAGAATTCTTCAATATATGGCTTTATTTTTTCCCTGTCTTCTTCAGTAAATTCTTTAATATCTGCTGCAACACCCAACTGGGACTTATCAACATCTCCCCTTATGTAAATACTTCCTCCATGGATTCCAGTCCCTATAAATCTTCCCTTTATTTCTCCTAAGTCGTTGCCTTCTTTATCAATGTTTAAGACAATGATAATTCCTCCAGCCATATATTCTCCTAAGAAGTCCTTTGCAGTTCCTCCAATAACCAAAACAGGGATTTTATCTTTATATTCCTTCATGTGGATACCACTTCTATACCCAACATCATCTCTAACGAATATTTTCCCTCCTCTCATGGAGTGTCCTGTAACATCTCCTCCACTTCCATGGATAACAATAACTCCATCATCCAACGTGTTTCCAGGAGCATGGTCTGTGTTTCCATAAACAATTATCCTTGGCCCATTCATAAACATTCCCAAATCTCCACCAGGAACTCCGTAAATTTCAATGGTTAAATTTTTTCTTTGGATTCCATTGCCTATAAACCTCTGCCCCAATACATTCTTTAATATAATCTTCTCTAAATCAGGATTTTCCTCCAAAACTTTGTGTATTTTTTCATTTAATTCTTTATAATCCATGCCCTTAGCGTCTATGGTAATTTCTTTCATCATTTCACCACGCCATATTTTAAAAAGAGTGTTAAAATTAATTACAAATTATTAATCAAATTAAATTTACATTCCAGCATGCTTTATTCCAAGTGCTTTCAATTCTACTTCATTTAATCCTACTCCTCTCAACCTGTCTCTGTTACCTCTTAAACTTTCAATTGCATTTATCCCTGCTGCTCCAAGCAATTCCTTAATTTCATGTGTCCATGCCTTGATTAAGTTTGCAACCCTTTGTGCAGCAGTTTCCACATCCAACCTTTTAACCAATTCTGGTTTTTGTGTTGCTATTCCCCATGAACATAATCCAGTGTAACATCTTCCACAGACTCTACATCCCATTGCAACCATTGCTGCAGTTCCAATATAGACAGCATCTGCTCCTAATGCTATTGCCTTAAACACATCAGCAGAATTCCTAATCCCACCACTCGCTATAATACTTACTTCATTTCTCAATCCTTCTTCTCTCAACCTCTCATCAACTGCAGCAATTGCCATCTCAATTGGAATTCCTACGTTGTCTCTAAATACCTTAGGTGCTGCTCCAGTTCCTCCTTTAAATCCATCAATAACAACTGCATCAGCGTCAGATGTTGCTATTCCTGCAGCAATAGCCGCTACGTTATGGACAGCAGCAATCTTAACAAATACTGGCTTTTTCCATCTTGTTGCTTCCTTTAAACTTCTAACCAACTGAGCCAAATCCTCAATTGAATATATGTCATGGTGTGGTGCTGGAGAGATAGCATCAGAACCCTCTGGAATCATCCTTGTCATTGAAACTTCTGCTGAAACTTTCTCCCCTGGTAAGTGCCCTCCAATACCTGGCTTTGCTCCCTGTCCAATTTTAATTTCAATTGCTGCCCCTCTCATTAAGTAATCCTCATTAACTCCAAACCTACCACTTGCAACCTGTGTTATCATGTGGTCTGCGTAAGGATAAAGATCTCTATGTAATCCACCTTCTCCAGTCCCCATGAATGTTCCACATTCTTTAACTGCCTTTGCCATTGCCTTGTGGGCATTTAAAGATAACGCTCCGAATGACATGTGGGCAATCATTATTGGCGTATTTAACTTTAAGTTAGGAGCGATTTTTGTTTTTAATTTTGCTTTTTTGATTTTTTTACCATCAACTTCCTCTTCAACAAATTCAAATTCTAACTGTTTTGGTTTTTTTCCAACGTAGGTTCTTAACTCCATTGGTTCTCTCAGTGGGTCTATTGATGGGTTTGTAACTTGACATGCATCTAAAACAATTCTATCAAAGTATGTTGGGAAGTCCTTTGCGTTTGCCATTCCACTAAGCAATATGCAGCCGGTTTTTGCTTGGTTATAGATGTCTTCTCTTGCCTCTTCAGTCCATAATGGGTGTGGTCTATATGAGACAGGTTGATGAACAATTCTTATAGCATCTCTTGGACACATTGAAACACATCTGTGGCATGCACCGCATCTATTTGAGTATGCAACTATTCTGTTTCCCTGTCTTCTCAAAACTCCCCATGAACACTCTATTGTGCATCTCTCGCAAAGCATACATCTTTCATGGTCAATCTCTACCTTAAATTTTGGTGGCACTGTTGATGGTATCATGTTTCCACTCCGTTAATTTTGTTTTATAATTTTATTTAAAAAAGCAGATTTTACAGAAATGAATTTATTTGTTTACTTTTGCAATGACCATCTTTCCAGCGTCTGGCATCCAAACCCTATCCAAATCAGGGCAAATTGCTCTGATTGCTGCTTCTTCACTTGAAACAAAGAACAAGTCATCTTTTTCAGCAGCAATTAATGGTCTCAGTTTGATTCTATCAGTTAAACCAAGCATTGCATTTCCACTTTCAATATCTCCATTCATAAAGAGCATTCCCTCATGAGTTCCAACAATGATTGCAAAAGGTCCGTTGAGCATTGCACTTCCATAGGTCATTCTTATTGCTTCATGTACTTTTTTCTCTTCTTCTGGCATTCTCTCAATCTCATCCCAGAATCTTGGTGCTAATGCTGTTGCTGCATATTCTATTGGCAATTTATGCTTTCTAACAAGTAAATCGAGTAAGTAGGTAACAACTTCAGTGTCGGTTAATAACTTACACTTGTATCCAAATGATTCAACATATCTCTTGTTTGTTCCATAACTTGTTATCTCTCCGTTATGTACAACACTCCAATTTAATAGATTGAATGGATGTGCTCCTCCCCACCAACCTCTTGTGTTTGTTGGATATCTTGCATGGGAAATCCACATCCAGCCTTTGTATTTGTCTATTTTAAAGTACTCTGCAACCTCATGTGGCCATGCCGCTGCTTTAAAGACACCAAGGTTTTTACCACTTGAGAAAACAAACGCTCCGTCAATTTTATCGTTGATTTCCATTACCAATTCGACCATCTTGTCTTCTTCAAACAATTTGTATCTTTCATCAAACTCATAGAAGAATCTCCATGAAACAAATTCCTTATCAAGAACTCCTTCTTCAACTGGAATTTCCTCATCTTTGACAACGTATCCATATTTTTCAAGTGTGTATTTTACCTTCTCCCTTATTTCATCACAATCCTTTGGATCGAGAAAAACGTGTATTGCATATTTGTCAGAATACTTTGGATAAATTCCATATCCTACGTATCCAGCACCTTTACCATTTCCTCTCTCCCTTAAACAGTTAAGTGCTGTTGCTATCTTCTCTCCACTGATGAGTTTTTGTTCCCTACTAATAAAACCGATAATCCCGCACATAATCTTCCTCCTTTATAAAATTTGGAATAATCTATTATGAAAAAAGTTGTTTATATAATTTTATGATTATAAACATATTTAAATATTCAACAAAAAACCGGCATATATTTTCTTTATTCTCTATCTTCTATCTCAACGATACCTACTCTAAATAAGGAAACCACTGGAATTCCTTCTATTTCAGTTATCCCACTCTTATCTATCATTACAACAACCATTTTAGGATTTGCAATTTCTCTTAAATATTTTATTGCCTCTTTTATTGTACTCCCAGTGGTCATGACATCATCTATAATAACAATGTTTTTATGCTCAATGCTTGAAAAGTTCTGGCTTATAATACCAGTAATCTTCTTCCCTTCATCATGAACATGTTTTTTGGGAATGTAGATTGATAACTTTTTATCCATTTCATCAGAAATCATTGTTGCAAGGGGGATACCACTTGTAGCAATACCTATGACAACATCAAATTCGACATCTTTTAGAATATCACACATGATTGATGTTATATGTTTCAATCTTTTTGATGAATCCCCTACGGTATTCCATTCAACAAATATGTCCAATTTTTTCCTTTTTTCTGGAGTTTCCTTAGCTTCTTCTTCACTTAGCAATTTTTCAGCATTTAAAACCAAATAAAGTGCAGTATCCATTGATACATTTAGTTCATCTGCAATTTCTCCAATTGTTAAACCCTTATCCTTTAACTTTATTACTTTTTTGATAAGTTTTTTTTTCATAGTATCCCTCTTTTATGATAAAGGATTACAGTCCCGTATGTGGCTACAATCACAAATAGATTAGGATGCATAATCACTAGTTTATTACTTATTTTATTGTTCTTTCGAAATTTTATATGCTTAATATATACCCTACATGTATTTTAATTTTGTTATTATATTGAAATTAAAGCATCCCTAAAAGTTTGTGTATCTGTGGAGTGCACATAACATCAACATACTTTCCACATGCAGACATAATATCAAATATCTTCTTTTGGGTTGGCATTCTCCTAACCTTTCCATAGGGTGTTACTGGTTGGATGCATAGCATTATATTGCCAATATCACTTAAATCTTTTGCAATATTTTCTACAAATTCAACACTTGTGTTTTCCATGATTATTATCTTCGCAAATACATCTGAACCAAGATTGTAGAGTTTTTCTATGGTTTTCAATTCATTCTTATAGAGTTTTTTATAATCTTCATCTTTCATACCTTCAAAATGCTCAGGGAGTTTTATATCAATAGATGCATAATCAAAGAATGAAATTCTCTCTGGATACATACCATTGCTCTCCAAATAGGTTTTATATCCGTCCTCTTTCAGAATTTTTGAGTATTCTTTTATATATTCAGCATAGACTAGTGGTTCTCCACCTGTAAATGAAATTGCAAATAAATCTGGAGTTCTTAACGAGTTTATCACATTAATTAATCTATTCTCAATTTCTTCCTCATTATAAATTTCAAAATTCCTTGTTCCAGGGATTGTTTCAACCCTGCATTCTCCTTCCCCTTTTGAAACCTCATCACAGTAGATACAGTTTAGGGGGCATTTTTTAAATCTAACAAATATAAATCTCCTTCCTATATATTTTCCTTCACCCATTATTGAAGAAAATATCTCTCTTATCATGTTCTTTCACTTTTTTTATTTTTTAAACAAATTTTATTCTTTGTTATATATTTATATTCGGTTGTTCCGAAAATACAGGCAAAAATACACATACATAGGTTTATATACTATGAAAACAACTATTGGTTTAGAACATCCTACAGGGTGTGACTACATACGAATCTACTATGGTGAATGAAATGGTTTTTAATAGAAATAATAATAGAAGAAGTATGGATAGAAATATTCCAGTTAAAGAAGGTCAGGAATACACTGTAATGATTGAAGATATGGGTAGGGGAGGGGACGGCATTGCAAGAATTGAAGGCTTTGTCGTCTTTGTCCCTGACACCAAAAAAGGAGATACAGTTTCAATTAGGATAACCTCAGTCAAAAGTAAATTTGCCTTTGCTGAAAAGGTTTAAATTCTCCTCATCCCTTCATCAATTCATTCTTTGGAGAGACCAAAAGCGCAGATATTGGCTTTGTGGATTCTTTTTTATTTTTTTATATATCTCATAATTATGTGGTTTTATTCTAAAAATTCTAAAAAATTTAAAAAATGGAAAATTTATTTTTATTTTTGCAATTTATTTTTAACTTTCTCATACAATGCTGCCTGCAATCCATGGTATTTAACCATCCCAACGATTTCTCTTTGGTCTAATTCTTTATCATCAAATGAAACTAAACTTTCTGAATACAATGCGTATGGACTTTCTCTTCCAATAACTCTTAAACTTCCTGCATATAACTTCAATCTAACCTTTCCAGTTACTCTTTCCTGTGTTTTATCAATAAATGCATCCAAATCTTCCCTGAATGGGTCAAACCATAACCCCTTGTAAATCAACTCTCCATAAAGAGCATCTACAATTTCTTTAAACCTCAACTCATCCCTTGTTAATACCAACTGCTCAAGTGCCTTATGTGCGGTTATTAACAAAACTGCTCCTGGACATTCGTAGTTCTCTCTTGATTTTAAGCCTATGATTCTATCTTCAATGATATCTATTCTCCCAACTCCATTTCTTCCGGCAATTTCATTTGCCTTCTTAATCAATTCAACTGGTTCTAATTTTTCTCCATTTATTGCAACTGGAACTCCATTTTCAAATTCAATCTCAACAACTTCTTCCTCTTTACATTCTTTTGGATTCCTTGTCCAGGCAAATGCTTCCTCTGGAGGCTCAACCATTGGATCTTCTAAGACCCCTCCTTCAATACTCCTTCCCCATAAATTTTCATCAATACTGAATGATTTACTCTCAGTTGGGATTGGAATGCCTTTTTGCTTTGCATATTCAATCTCTTCTTTTCTTGTTAAGTTTAAGTCTCTTATTGGAGCAATTATTTTTATTTCTGGTGCTTTCGTTCTGATAACCGTCTCAAATCTAAATTGGTCGTTTCCTTTTCCTGTACATCCATGTGCTATTGCCTCAGCACCAAGTTTCTTTGCAAGTTCAACGATTTTCAATGCAATTAACGGTCTTGCCAATGCTGTTGATAATGGATAACCTTCATACATTGCGTTTGCCTTAATAGCCCTAAATATATAATCTCTTGCAAACTCTTCTTTTGCATCTATTGTATGGTGCTCCAAAACTCCTAATTTTTTTGCCTTCTCTTCTGGTTCTTTTAACTCTTCCTCGGGCTGTCCAACATCAACACATGCTGAAACAACTTTGTACCCATAATTATCTTCCAACAACTTCAAACAACAACTTGTATCCAATCCTCCAGAGTATGCCAACACAGCAATTTTTTCACTCACTATCCCACCTTTAGAAATAAGTAAAATTCATGAACAATTTGAATATAATATCAATTGAATAAAAATTAGGTTTATTTAAAACTAAAAAATAAAATAATTATAAAACGGCGCAGGGGGGGAATCGAACCCCGAGTTCCCATGGAACTCGACGGATCTGAAGTCCGCCCTGGGCTACCAAGCCCAGCACCCTGCGCCACTAAAACTTAGCAAAGATACCTTATTAAAACCTCATATAAATACATTATTGCAAAATAATTTTGAAACATCATATTAGAAAATGTAATATATAATATAAATTTAAAAATCGGAATAAATGATTAATTTAATGTGATATAGTGGTGAAATGATGATCGTTGTAGAGGGGAAAACAAAACTGACAATTCCAGATACTTTAACAATAACTAAGAAGGATGAGGTATTTTATAACCCAAAAATGGAAGTTAATAGGGATATTTCCGTATGTGTCCTTCAAACTTTCCTCAAAAATTATAAAAGAGAGGAGTTTTTAATTTGCGACCCTTTGGGAGGTAGTGGAGCGAGAGGATTGAGATATGCAAATGAGTTGGAATTTAAACATGGGAAAGTTAAGGTTTTTATAAATGATATAAACCCAAAAGCCGTAGAACTAATCAAAGAAAACATAAAATTGAACAATTTAAATAACGTTGAAGTTTGTAGGGGGGATGCAAACGTCCTCTTATCAAAAAATTTCAGGATGTTCAACGTGGTTGATTTAGATCCATTTGGATCTCCAAGTCCTTATTTAGATAGTGGAATTAGGGCAACTATAACAAAAAATGGTCTTTTATGCTTAACTGCAACAGATACATCTGTTTTATGCGGGAGGTTTAAAAAATCTTGCGTTAGAAAATACAATGCATTCCCAATAAACAGTGAAGATTGTCACGAGATGGCAATAAGGATTTTAGTCGGCTATGCCATAAGGGTTGCTGCTAAGTATGATATTGGATTGAAACCAATTTTCTCCCATGCCACTGACCACTATGTTAGAACCTACCTCTTAACTCAGAGAGGGGCAAAAAAGGCAGATGATGCATTAGAAAAACTTGGATATGTTAAGGATATTGGAGGGGATAAAATAATAAAATCCTTCTATGAGGGTTATGAGAAGGGCTTTGGAGGACCCCTATATTTGGGGGAGATATATGATAAAGAAATCGTTAATGAGGCATATAAAATAGCAGTTGAAAGGAATTGCTCTGAAAAGGCAAAGAACATATTAAAAGTCCTCTGCGATGAGTGTGAAATTAATCAATTGGGATGCTATGATATCCATGAAATCTGCAGTAATATTAAAAAATCAGCACCTTCAATGGCAGTTATAATTGAAAAGTTAAAAAAAAGAGGGTTTAGAGTATCAAAAGTCCACTACAATCCAAAAGGAATCAAAAGCGATGCTAAATTATCTGACATAATAGAGATTATTTTAGAAGCAGTATAGGAATTAGTTTAATTTCTATTTTTTGTTGTTTTCTTTATGTATGGTAATTCTACAATTAAATGACATTTAACTTCAATTTGGATTATATGTTCTTAAACATCCTAAAATTGAAATTTAAGATACTGACAGTGTGATTACGAGAATCCTTTCTTTATTAGCTCTTTACTGCACTCTTTAATCACTTCATAGAATGATAATCCATATTTGTGGCTTAAATATCCTATACAGTTTGATACCATTGCTATAAACCTAACAAACCCAATATTGCTCTTTTCAGACGTTAGGTAATTTCCCTCAACATCTAAAATCGATTTATCTCTTCTATGCTTTTCTTCTATCTTTGGTCTCTTCATATACTCGCTTATTATGTTCTCTGCCTTCTTTTTATGGTTTGTAGAGACCAGATACTTAGGTTTTTTCTGATTTTCCATCAACACTGCAACGATTTTAACTCTACCAACATCGGGAATATTGACCACTTTCTCGGATAATCTAAACTTTATTCCATTAATAGTCCTTAATTTAAGCTTTTCTTTCTCGAAATCCCTCTTAAATAGTCCTTCTACCTTAACCTTCTTACCGAAATATTCAACTATCAGGTTTTTCCTAAGTTTACCAATATATTCCATTCCCAATTCTTTAGATTCCTTCATAATTTTCTTTGTCGTTACAAAAGTGTCTCCTACGACCGTCCCGATATCTATATGAGTTAAGAATCTAATAATTTCGATGAATATGTCTGTGGATTTTTTGCCAAGTGGTTTTATTGTAGTGTAAATCGAATATATCCCTTTTTTTCGTGATAAATACAGCAGTTTATCTGCTCTTGATATGGTTTGCTATGTCTTTCGATGTAGTTATATCGAATATTGCAACCATAAACCTTTTTACTCCATCTCCTTAGTAGCGTTGAATCGATTATTGCAGTGTATTTAAATCTATTGTCATCAAAAATATCGGGAAGGTTGGATAGTTGAGTATACAAACAAAACTCATTTTCTGATAGTTTTTGTAGGTTTTTAACGATAGTCGTTCTGTGAATTCCCGAGACATACTCTGAAAATGCTTTGATAGTTTTTATTGGCGTTAGTGTTCTAACTTGTGCGAACTTAGATAACTCCTCCGAACAGTTAAATCCTAAACTATTTATAGAATTAGTGAGTATACTATTAAGTGCTGTTAGCATGGAGGTTTCACCGTTTTTTAACGAGTTATTTAAGTACTACATATTTCTATTTTTTGGTTTTAAAGTTAATATTGTTAAATCACACTATCAGTCAATTAAGAAACATAAAATAATATTTTATAGTGGTGGGATTATGGATGAATATTACACAAACGCTTTTCCAATAAATAAATATTTCATTAATAGGATCATTTCAGAAAATTGCATAAGATGTCTATGCAAAATTACAAAATTAGAAAAGAAAGAAAAAATTGAGGAACTTTTATATTCAATCTCTGCAACTCTTGGGGGGATTTACATTGATGACTACAATCCTATGAAAAATAAATTCTCATTCTATATTTGGAAGGGTATCCTAAATAAAAAAATTAAATCCTACGGAAGTGAATGGTTAATAAACAAAATGAAAAACATGGGATTTAAAGATCCAGAAAACAAAACCTTATTAAATTATGTAAAGAAAAAATATGAAAAAGACATTAAATTTGATATTATCAAAAAAGAAAAAATCGAATGGAGTAATTTGGACTGGGAAATTAAAGAAAAAATAGTGTTAGGGGCTATTAAGACTCATCCAACAATAAGAAAACTAATCGAATACAAAAATGAAAAATTCATAGATAAAATTGGCAAAAAGATACTTACTTACTTTAGTATAACAATTACTTCTGATGAGAATGAGAATTATTTTTTAATTGTCAAACCAAAACACAAAATCATAAGTTCAGAAACAATTTATAACATGCTAAAAAACAACAAAATTGATTTTAAAACTCTTGAAAGAAAACTTCTAAATGGGAGTGCACTTATCACAACGTCAAGAGCTGTGGGAAGGAGAAAATACGTAAAAATTAAAAAAATCATAAGTCCAAAAGAGAAAGAGTATTGGCAACACACTCAAGACATAAATGAACATTATGAAAAAGAAGGAGTGCCTATTAGTGTGGGAGGAGATGACATCCACTGCTACATTTTTATTGGGGAAGATGACTATGCATATCATACAAAAAATTCTTTACTGTATGAAGGAGTTACAGAAGATGTTCAAAAAATACTTCTAGACATGGGAAAATTTTTAGAGGAGTTAGAAACTGCAAAATCAATATTAAAACAAGGTAACCTCATTGATTTTAGTAGGGAATTTCTAAACATTTCTACTAAAGATGATTACACTCTAACACTACTCTCCACACTTTCAGATATAAAAGTGAAGTTAAAAACTGAATCTGGAATTATAACGGGAGATTATCAAAAATTAAGGGAAATATTTGATTGGATTTTTGACAAAAGTTTTAACCCCCTTAAACCAAAAAACTGCTATCTCCCATTGTCTATCCCACCAATACTAAATGATAAAAAGAAGATTGGAGTGTATATTTTTTATTCTAATATTTCAGATCCAGAATTAAGATTTATAGAGGGAATTTTTAAAAAATTAGGACTTATTTGTGCTATAAATAAATCAGTCCCAAAAATTGAAGTTAAATTAAAAAAAGAGGTTGACTTTGAGGATTATGCAAACTCACGGATTATAATAACTCAAACAGTTTTAAGCAATTTAGAAGATGGGGAACAGCCATTCTTAATCTGCATTTCTCCACTACTCCCAAATAATGAGTTTGATGAGTTAAAAATGCATCTTTTTTCTCACCCACAACTAATATTCCACCAATTTATGTATCCATTCAACTTGAGAAAATGTTTAGAAAAAGAGAGTTTTAAAAAACCATTCATTAATAGCATTCTGTCTCAATTCTTTCATAAAATGGGAATGTATTTATTCTCTTTAAGTGATGAGTTGGGAAATTATGATTTTATAATTGGGTATGATATTAGTAGAGAAAAGGACGACATTGGTAAAATCAAGGGAATCGGTGGCTCTGCAATAATTTATAATAATTATGGGCATGTTAAATCTATAATTACTTTTGATGATGTTGGTTCGAGTGAGATTGGGAGGTATGATTTATTATTCGCACAAGTTCATAGCGAATTAATCCCACATTTGAATTTAAATAATAAAAGAAAAATTAAAATTCTCTTATTAAAGGATGGGAGAATATTCAAGAAAGAATTGGAAAAATTATCCCAAATCTCAAAAAAGTATAATTTTGAGATTACCTACATTGATGTCAGAAAATCAACATTGTTAAGATTTTGGGGAGTTAGGAGAGGAAAAGTTGTCCCAGAATATAAAAACTCCTATGGGAAGTTCGGAAGGGCTTATTACATTTCCTCCCACTATTATAATAGATTTTTCAAACAACCGATTGCGATTGTAGAAAAGTATCACATTGATGAAGGGAATTATAAAAGAGTAGAAATTGAAGAAAATGACATTAAGCAACTCGTATTACTAACCAAAATTAATTATTCCCAACTTATGCCTGATAAGATGAGGTTACCTGCCCCTGTGCACTATGCTCATAAACATGTGAATGCTGTTAGGAGAGGTTGGAAGATAAAAGACGTGAGCATATTACGGAGTGGGTGTTTGCCAACAATTTAATTTCTACGCTCATCTTCAAGTATCATTACCTAACATGATTATTAGTTTTTGTTAAGTAATTCAGAGAACCAATTCGATTTATAGTTGTATATAAATGTATAGAAGCTTACATATAGGTGGAGATTTTTTCGACTAATGCCTCGATGTTTTCTTAGATAATGTTTGATTATCGAATGGAAGCATTCGCAGTTATTAACGTTTAAGCCATCATAAATAGCGTATTCATCCGTATTAACGATTAAATCGTCTGAATTAACTTCGTTAATCATTTCTCAAATTTTAGCCTTGCTTAAATTCGTTTCAACTATACAGTGTTATTATTGGAGGTCTTTCGATTTTGTACGTTCCTCTGCCCCTTTTTTAATCCCCTTCTTCGTTTTTTATTCTTTTTAATGCCTTTATCTCCAGAGTTAATGTAAAATTCATCTATCTCCAATTCGTTTCCAGTAATTTTTTTAAAATGTTGTCTTTTTCAGACGATTTCATAACTTCTTTTGCAAACGAATGAACTGTTCTATAATCTCTTCCTAACTCCTCGGATATTTGATTAATCGATGAATTCTTGAGATTTTTAATTATGTAAAACATCTCTCCTAAAGGTATTCGCCT
This sequence comes from Methanotorris formicicus Mc-S-70, assembly GCF_000243455.1. Classification (NCBI taxonomy): domain Archaea; kingdom Methanobacteriati; phylum Methanobacteriota; class Methanococci; order Methanococcales; family Methanocaldococcaceae; genus Methanotorris; species Methanotorris formicicus. Next base: position 16,092 of record NZ_AGJL01000011.1, read on the forward strand.
TTTAGCGAATATAGTTCCAGTTAGGTCGTTAAAGTGTCTTTTACACGAATTACATCTGTATCTTTGAATGTAAGGTTTATATCGCTCTTTGCCTTTTAAAACAACATCTTTCGAACCACAATATGGGCAAATATACTTATCACTCCATCTAATCTCCCTTATAATTGCAATACACTCCTCATCCTTTGGTATGAATAACTTATATACTTCGACGCTCATAAAATTATATATCGCGATTATTATTTGTATATGTAATTGTAAGTGAAGATGAGCGTTTTATTGTTTCAGTATGGTTGTGTCATATATATGAACAAAATCGAAAAATACATATATTAAAAAGTATATCCTTAATTACGCACGTCATGAGAGAAGCGGGGTAGGGTAGCCAGGTCTATCCCGCCGGGCTCATAACCCGGAGATCGGTGGTTCAAATCCACCCCCCGCTACTTTTTTATATTTGATTATGTTAATATTGATAAACCCGAATAAATGGATATTATGATAGAAAAATTTAACTCCAACAAATTGCTATCAAAGATTTTTAAGATCTAAAAACTAAGAAATTATATATACAGATATATAAATAATAGAAAACAATAAATATAAGAATTAATTATCTTATTTGATGCGTTGATTATGGTTTTTGGAATATTACTTATAAGATTTTGGTTTTCATCATATTTATAAATTTAAGATTCGTCCCTGCATAAATATTTATAAAGTTTTAAAATTTTAATTTAGACTTATTTTAAGGAGGCCTAACCGTGAAAGTGTCATCCCACATACTGGTTCCAAAACATGAGATAGTACCAAAAGAAGAGGTGCCAGAGTTATTGCGAAGGTATGGTATAAAAATACAGCAACTGCCTAAAATTTTGGATATTGACCCTGTTGTAAAGGAAATTGGGGCTAAAGAGGGAGATGTAATTAAAATTACAAGAAAAAGTTCAACAGCAGGAGAGGTTATTGTCTATAGGTTGGTCATTAGGAAACCTTAAATAGGGAGATTTTATTTTAGTTTTATTTAATAGTCGTTAGGAGATCGACTGCATGTGGTTAACTTCTAAAAAATATAAGGTGGCTATTATGGAATCCCGTATCCTTGTTGATGCATTTTTTAAAGAACATAGTTTAGTTAAGCACCATATTGACTCTTACAACGATTTTATAGAGAACAAACTTCAAAAGATTGTCGATGAAGTTGGCATATTGGAGACAGAAATTAAAGGCGGATATAAAATAAAATTTGGGAAAGTAAGGGTTGGAAAGCCAATAACAAAAGAGGCTGATGGTTCTGTTAGAAAAATAACTCCTATGGAAGCGAGAATTAGGGATTTATCATATTCTGCCCCACTATATCTTGAAATGACCCCAATAATTGAAGAAGGTGAGGACGAGAGAGAAGGGGAAACTGTAGAGGTTTATATTGGAGAACTTCCAGTGATGCTTGGTTCAAAGATTTGCCATCTTTATGGAAAATCAAAAGGGGAGTTAATTGAACTTGGAGAAGATCCAGAAGATCCATTTGGGTACTTTATCATCAACGGTTCAGAGAAGGTTTTAGTTACTCAGGAAGATTTAATTCCAAATAGAATTTTGTGTGAGAAGGTTGAGAGAAACAACAAAATAATTGATGTTGCAAAGGTATTCTCCACAAGGCATGGCTTTAGAGCATTGTGTACAGTTGAGAGGCATTCAGATGGGCTTTTATACGCAACCTTCCCAGGAATGCCGGGGAACATTCCACTTATGATATTGATGAAGGCACTTGGGGCAGAGAGCGATAGGGATATAATTGAGATGATTTCAGATGATCCAGATGTTGTTATGCAGTTAGTTGCAAACCTACAGGATATGAGGGAAGGACATAACGTTTATACAAAAGAGGATGCATTGGAATACATTGGTAAAAGGGTAGCCCCAGGACAGCCAAAGGATTATAGGTTAAAGAGAGCAGAAACTATTTTATGCAATTATCTCCTCCCACACGTTGGAATTGAAAAGGAAGATTTAATAAAGAAATGCTGGTATTTAGGAAAGATGGCTAAAAATGCCATTGAACTCTATTTGGGTTTGAGAGTTGAGGGTGACAAAGACCACTATGCAAATAAAAGGCTAAAATTGGCCGGGGAATTGATGGAGGACTTGTTTAGGTATGCATTTTCCCAACTTGTAAAAGATATAAAATACCAATTAGAAAGACAAACTTTAAGAAAAAAAGAACCATCAATTCAGGCAGCAGTTAGGAGTGATGTTTTAACAGAAAGAATAAGACACGCAATGGCTACTGGTAATTGGGTAGGTGGAAGGACAGGAGTTAGCCAATTATTAGATAGAACAAGTTATTTAGCAACAGTTTCTCAATTGAGAAGGGTAGTTTCACCATTGTCAAGATCCCAACCTCACTTCGAGGCAAGGGACTTGCACGCTACACAATGGGGTAAGATCTGTCCATCAGAGACACCAGAGGGTCCAAACTGTGGTCTTGTTAAGAACTTCGCATTGATGTGTAAGGTTACAACAGATGAAGATGATGGCAAGGTTATAGAACTACTTAAGGAATTTGGATTAAACCAAAATGAAACCTTTGATAATTAATTTACACAATTATCATTTTTATGAAGTTACTCTTTACAGCATGCCCAAAATAAAATCCTAAAAACCTCAAATTTGAAAGGTGAAAACCTTGGTTCAAAAACAAGTAAACGTATATGTCAATGGAAAATTGATGGGTACAACAGATAAGCCAGAAGAATTGGTTAAATTTTTGAGAGAAAAGAGAAGAAAGGGGGAACTTTCTCCATTCACTTCAGTGGCATATAACGAAGAAAGTGGTGATATTCATATTTCTACAGATGGTGGTAGGGCTGTTAGGCCGTTGATTGTTGTAGAAAATGGGAAACCAAAATTAACACAAGAACATATTGAAAAATTAAAGAATGGAGAAATAAAATTCTCTGATTTGGTTAAAGAAGGAGTTATTGAATATTTGGATGCTGAGGAAGAAGAAAATGCATACATTGCTGTTTATGAGGATGAGTTGACCGAGGAACACACCCACCTTGAAATCGATCCATCGGTGATACTTGGGATTGGGGCAGGGGTTGCTCCATATCCTGAGCACAACTCTGCTCCAAGGATTACGATGGCAGCGGCAATGGGTAAGCAATCCCTTGGAATTCCAATGAGTAACTTTAGATGGAGATTGGATACAAGAGGACACATCCTCCACTATCCACAAGTTCCAATTGTGAGGACTAAACACCAGGAGATTTTAGGTTTCGATAAGAGACCAGCAGGACAGAACTTCGTTGTAGCGATAATGAGTTATGAAGGATACAACATGGAGGATGCCTTTATAATTAATAAGGCATCAATCGATAGAGGATTAGGGAGAAGTACATTCTTCAGAACCTACGATAGTTATGAGAAGAGGTATCCAGGAGGGCAAGTTGATAGATTTGAGATTCCAGAGAAGGGTGTTAGGGGTTATAGGGCAGAGGAAGCATACAGAAACCTTGGAGAAGATGGTTTGGTTGAACCTGAATGTGAAGTTAAGAGTGGAGATGTTATAATAGGTAAGACTTCCCCACCAAGATTCTTAGAGGAGCATGAGATATCCCTCCAAACAAAATCCCAAAGAAGAGACACCTCTGTAACAGTAAGGCATGGGGAAGAGGGTGTTGTTGATTGTGTTATATTATCTGAAACAAAAGAAGGAAACAGATTAGTAAAGGTTAGAGTTAGGGACTTGAGAATTCCTGAACTTGGGGATAAATTTGCATCAAGACACGGTCAGAAAGGGGTTATTGGACTTATTGTCCCACAAGAAGATATGCCATTTACCGAAAGTGGAATTGTCCCTGATTTGATAATCAACCCACACGCAATTCCATCAAGGATGACTGTTGGGCAAGTTTTGGAGATGATTGGAGGTAAAGTTGGATCATTGGAATGTAGAAGAGTTGATGGGACAATATTCAGTGGAGAGAAGGAGTGGGATTTAAGAAAAGCACTTGAGGAGCATGGATTTAAGCATCATGGTAAAGAAGTCATGTATGATGGGAAAACTGGGAAGAAATTTGAAGTTGAGATATTCATTGGAGTCGTTTACTACCAAAAATTGCACCACCTCGTTGCAGGAAAAATCCACGCAAGAAGTAGAGGTCCAGTTCAAGTTCTCACAAGACAACCAACAGAAGGTAGGGCAAGAGAAGGAGGTTTGAGGTTTGGAGAGATGGAGAGGGATGTTCTCGTTGGTCATGGGGCTGCTATGTTGTTGAAGGAGAGATTGCTTGATGAGTCAGACCCAGATGACGAATATGTGTGTGTAAATTGTGGTGAGATAGCAATCTTTGACCATAGAAGAGGAATAAAATATTGTCCAATTTGTGGAGAAACAGAGGAATTGCATGACAACAGAAAGATACCATCAGTTAGGATACCTTATGCATTCAAGTTGTTGTTGGATGAGTTGAAGAGTATGTGTGTATATCCAAAGTTAAAGATAAAGGATAAAGTTGATTAATTTCCTTAAATTTTCTTAAACCATTTTTTGTTTTAGTTAAAAGAATTTAAATTGCATCTAATTTATCAAAACTTAGGATAACGGTGAAATGATGGACAGATATGAAATCCCAAAAGAGATTGGGGAAATTATATTTGGTTTGTTGTCCCCTGAGTACATTAGGAAAATGTCTGTTGCTAAGATTGTAACTGCAGACACTTATGATGATGATGGTTATCCTATTGATGGAGGTTTAATGGACACAAGATTGGGTGTTATTGACCCTGGTTTGGTTTGTAAAACATGTGGTGGTAGAGTAGGAACCTGTCCAGGACACTTTGGGCACATAGAATTGGCTAAGCCAGTAATTCATATAGGGTTTGCAAAGGACATCTATAGGATTTTGAAGGCGGTTTGTCCGCACTGTGGAAGAGTGGCAATAAATGAAGTTAGGGTAAAAGAATATCTTGAAAAAATGAAAAAATTGGAAGAAGATGGTGGGGACAAGTGGGAAATTTGTGAAGAGATTTTGAGAGATGCAGCAAAAGCAAACGTCTGTCCACACTGTGGAGAAATAAAATATGATATTAAATATGAAAAACCAACAACCTACTACCAAATAGATGGAAAAACTGAAAAGTTATTAACTCCTTCAGATGTTAGAGAAATCCTTGAGAAAATTCCAGATGAGGATTGTGTATTACTTGGATTGAATCCTGAGGTTATGAGACCAGAGTGGATGGTTTTAACAGTTCTCCCAATCCCACCTGTCACAGTGAGACCTTCCATTACATTGGAAAGTGGAGAGAGAAGTGAGGATGATTTAACACACAAATTAGTTGATATTATAAGAATTAACCAAAGATTAGAGGAGAATATTGAAGGAGGGGCTCCAAACTTAATTATTGAGGACTTGTGGGATTTGTTGCAGTATCATGTCAACACTTACTTTGACAACGAAGCCCCGGGCATTCCTCCAGCAAGGCATAGAAGCGGAAGACCTTTGAGAACACTTGCTCAAAGGTTGAAAGGGAAAGAAGGAAGGTTTAGGCACAACCTTGCTGGTAAGAGGGTTAACTTCTCAGCAAGGACAGTTATTTCTCCTGACCCATGTTTGAGTATTAACGAAGTTGGGGTTCCAGAGGTTGTTGCAAAGGAATTAACTGTCCCAGAAAAGGTTACAAAATACAATATTAATAAAATTAGAGAACTCCTCAAAAACGGTTCTGAAAAGCATCCGGGAGTAAACTACGTTATTAGAAAAGTAAAGTTGAGGGATGGAAGGGAGGAAGAGGTAAAAATAAAAATAACTGATAAAAACAAGGACTTCTGGGTAGAAAATATTGAGGAAGGAATGGTTGTTGAAAGGCATTTGATGGATGGGGATATTGTCCTTTACAACAGGCAGCCATCATTGCACAGAATGTCTATTATGGCACATAAGGTTAAAGTTCTCCCATATAGAACATTTAGGCACAACCTTTGTGTTTGTCCTCCTTATAACGCTGACTTTGATGGAGATGAAATGAACCTCCACGTTCCACAATCAGAAGAGGCAAGGGCAGAAGCAGAGGCATTGATGTTGGTTGAGAAACACATACTCTCCCCAAGATTTGGAGGACCAATTATTGGGGCAATCCATGACTTTATTACTGGGGCGTATTTATTGACATCCTCATACTTCACAAAAGATGAGGCATCAATCATTTTGAGAGGCGGAGGAATTAAAGAGGAATTATGGGAGCCGGATAAGATTGAGAACGGAGTTCCCCTGTACAGTGGAAAGAAGATATTCAGCAAGGCATTACCAAAAGGATTGAACTTGAAGTATAGAGCAAAGATTTGTAAAAAATGTGATGAATGTAAAAAAGAGGACTGTCCACACGATGCCTATGTTGTAATTAAGAATGGAGAGTTAATAAAAGGGGTTGTTGATAAAAACGGATTTGGGGCAGAGGCAGGTATTATATTAGATACAATAGTTAAGGAATTTGGTTCAGAGGAAGCAAGGAAATTCCTTGATAGTTCAACAAAGATGGCAATAAGAGCAATAATGATAAAAGGATTTACAACAGGTATTGATGATGAGGATATCCCAGAAGATGCAGAGAGAGAAATTCAAGAAATCCTCGATAAGGCAGAGGAAGAGGTTAATGAAATTATTAGAAAATATGAAAATGGAGAACTTGAACCATTGCCAGGGAGAAGTTTGGAAGAGAGTAGGGAAGCATACATCATGAAAATCTTAGGTAAAGCAAGGGACGAAGCAGGGGCTGTTGCAGAGAGGTACTTAAGTAAGGATAACCATGCAGCGTTAATGGCAAGGACTGGGGCAAGAGGTTCTCTCTTAAACATCACCATGATGTCTGCATGTGTTGGGCAGCAGTCAGTTAGGGGGGGAAGGATTTTTAGGGGTTATAGGAACAGAGTTCTCCCTCACTTCAAAAAAGGTAGTTTGGATGCAAAATCCCACGGGTTTGTTAGAAGTAGTTATAAGAAAGGATTATCTCCAATTGAATACTTCTTCCACGCAATGGGAGGAAGAGAAGGTCTTGTTGACCAGGCAGTCAGGACTGCACAATCTGGTTACATGCAGAGAAGATTGGTTAATGCTTTGCAGGACTTAAAGGCAGAATATGATGGAACTGTAAGGGATTCAAGAGGAACAATAGTTCAATTTGTCTATGGAGAGGATGGAGTAGATCCATCAAAAGCAGACCATGGTAAGGCAGTGGATATTGATAAGATAATAAACAAAGTTAAGGCAAAGTATGAATAATTGGATATCTTCTAAAGATTTTTAAATTTTATTTATATCAAAACATGGTGGATAGCATGGAGTTGGCGGAAATGATTAAGGAGAAGGTTGAAAATGCAGAGTTACCACTCTCATTAAAAGAGGAATTGGTAGAGAAACTTGTAAAAGAAAATATAACAGATGAAAAAATCATTGATGAAATTATTGAAGAGACAGTTAAGGCATACAAAAGAACACTTGTTGAACCAGGGGAAGCGGTTGGGGTTGTTGCAGCACAGTCCATTGGTGAGCCAGGTACTCAGATGTCTTTGCCTTATGAAGAAAGAATAATAATCAAAGAAGGGGAATTTATAAAAGGCATTGAAATTGGAAAGTTAGTTGATGAAATGATTGAAAACTATGGGTTTGAGAAAATTGGAAATAGTGAGGTTTGTGATTTGCCAATAGATATTTATGTTCCAAGTTTAGACCAGGATGAGAAAATACGCTGGAAGAGGATAATAAGTTGTATAAGACATAAGCATAATGGAAAATTAATCAAATTAAAGACAAAATCAGGTAGGAAGATAACTGCAACCCCATACCACTCATTTGTTATAAGGAAAGATAACAAAATAGTTCCAGTTAAAGGTAGTGAGTTGAATGTTGGAGATAGAATCCCAGTTGTAAAGCATATTCCAGCAAACTGTGTTGAGGCAATAAATATCTCCGACTATGTTTCTGGAAACTATGTTATAGATGAACTTAACAACAAAATAACTCCAAAAATAAATGGAAAATCCATTCCAAACAACATAAAATTAGATTACGACTTTGGTTATTTCATTGGAATGTATTTGGCAGAAGGTTCATTAACCAAATACTTTGTTTCAATTTCAAATGTTGATGAAAATGTTTTAAATAAAATTAAGGTATTTGCAGATAGATTTAACCTGAACTATGGAGAATATGACAACAATAGCGGATTTGCTGAAAGTCATGACATAAGGATTTATTCATCAACATTGGTGGAGTTCTTATCTAACTTTGGAACTTCCTCAAAAACCAAAAAAATATCTGACTTTGTGTTTGGAGCAAATAAGGAGTTTGTTAGGGGTTTGCTTAGGGGATACTTTGATGGGGATGGAAACGTAAATGCAGAGAGAAGGGTTATAAGAATCTCCTCGAATTCAAAAGAGTTGATTGATGGAATTGCTATATTGTTGGCAAGATTCAACATCTTTAGTATAAAAACAAAAATAAAAGAGCAATTTGGATTAATAATTCCACATAGATATGCAAAGATCTTCTATGAGGAAATTAACTTTACAGTAGAGAAGAAAAGAAATGCTTTAGAGAAACTTGTAAATGCATTGGATGATGAAAAAACCTATGATTCAATTGATATGATTCCTTCAATTGGAGATGCACTAACAAAATTGGGAGAAAAAGTTAATTATCCAAAAGAAATTTTAAAGAAATTTGAAAAGACCCAAAAAATTGGAAGAGGGACTTTAAAGAGGCATTTAAATAAAATGAAAGAACTTGCAATTGAAAAAGGCGTAAACTTAGAGAAAATGGAAGAATATTATTTATTAAATAAGGCAGTTGAAGGAGATGTTGTCTGGGATGAGATTGTTGAAATTGAAGAAATAGTTTATGGTAAAGAATATGTCTATGATATAAGTGTCGAGGGATTGGAGACATTTACAACCTTTGATGGAATTTTAACTCACAACACAATGAGAACGTTCCACTATGCAGGGGTCGCGGAACTTAACGTTACTCTTGGTTTGCCAAGGATGATTGAGATTGTCGATGCAAGAAAAGAGCCATCAACACCAATGATGACAATTTATTTGGAAGAGGGTTATAGATACGATAGAGAAAAGGCAGAGAAAGTTGCAAAAGAAATTGAAAGTACAACCATAGATACAGTTTCTAAAAGTGTCAGTATTGATTTGATAAGGGAATGCATTACTATTGAGTTGGATGAAAATAGATTGAGAAGTAGGGATTTGACCATAGATGATGTCGTTGAGGCAATCAAAAAGAAATTAAAATTAAAAATTGATGTTGAAGGAAATAGATTATACTTAAAAATAAAAAATCCATCGTTAAAGAATCTAAGAAAGAGGTTGCCAAAAGTTAGGGCTGTGCAGTTGAAAGGCGTGCCAAATATCGAGAGGGTAATAATTAAGAAGGAAGGGGATGAGTACGTTCTCTATAGTGAGGGTTCAAACTTAAAAGAGGTCTTTAAAATTGAAGGTGTTGATATAACAAGAACAACAACAAACAACATTATAGAGATTCAAGAAGTCCTTGGAATTGAGGCAGCAAGAAACGCAATTATAAACGAAATGAAATCAACCTTGGATGATCAGGGTCTTGATGTTGATATCAGACACTTAATGCTTGTTGCAGATATCATGACAGCAGATGGGGAAGTTAAGCCAATAGGTAGGCACGGAGTTGGTGGAGAGAAGGCATCTGTTTTGGCAAGGGCTGCATTCGAGGAGACAGTTAAGCATTTATATACTGCAGCGATTAGGGGTTATAAGGATGAGTTGAAGGGTGTTATTGAAAACGTTATTGTGGGTAAGCCAATCTACTTAGGAACTGGATGTGTTAAGTTGTATATTGATAGGGATTATGAGGAGGGTAAAAGTATAAATACTACTAACTTGAATAATAAGGTTGCTGAAGATGAAGACAACTAATATATTTTGAACTTTTTTTATTTTTCATATATATTTTAAATTGATTGTTTAAACACTTTTTGCTGTTTTAAAACGATAATTCAAAAAATTATGCAAAAAGTATAAAAATAACTTTGAACTATTATAATCAACACATTCAAAAAAGCAAAAACATCTTGGAGGAAAAACCTCCGGAGTAAAAAATGAGAAGGAGGAGTGAAAATGGATGTAAACAAAGCAATTAGAACTGCAGTTGATACTGGAAAGGTCATATTGGGTTCAAAAAGAACGGTAAAGTTTATAAAACACGGAGAAGGTAAGTTGGTTATTATTGCTGGCAACTGCCCAAAAGACCTTGAAGAAGATGTAAAATACTATGCAAAACTTTCAGATATACCAATCTACACCCACAAAGCTACATCATTAGAGTTAGGGGCTATCTGTGGAAAACCTTTCCCAGTTGCTGCACTCCTTGTTCTTGAAGAAGGGAACTCGAACATAATGAACTTAATAAAAGAAGGAGATTCAGGTGATATTTAATGAAAGTTAGGTTGACGACAGATGAAATCATGAAGATTGGCTATTTTGAAAAATTAAGTGGTGCAACCGTTCTTGATTGTATTTGTGATGATGAAAGGATTGTGTTTGTTGTTAAAGAAGGGGATATGGGTGCAGCAATTGGGAAAGGCGGAGAAAACGTAAAGACTGCTATGGAAAAATTTGGTAAAAAAATTGATGTTATAGAATACTCATCAAATCTCAAAAAATTCATTAGAAATATATTTGCCCCAATAGAATTGGAAGATGTTTGGTTTAAGAAAGTTAAAGGGGATTTAATAGCATATATAAGAATAAATCCTAAATTTAGAAGGACAGTTATTGGAAACAGAGGAAAGAACATTGAAAGGGCTGTGGAAATTGCAAAAAGACACACTGACATAAAGAATATAAGGGTCATTGTGGGAAGTAGAAGGAAGCCATTCAAAAAAAGATTCAGCGGCAAAAAAGTACCTAAAGATGTAGATAAAGAATCAGCAAAAGTTGTTGAAGCAACTAAAACTGAAAAAACAAACGAACAACAAACTGAAACTAATACAGGGGAAAATCAATAAATATTAAACAAAAAAATATTAAACAAATCTAACCTAAAAATAAAAAACTTATAAAATGGTGAGAAGATGTCAGGGAGTAAATCACCAAGAGGGGAATTTGCTGGAAGAAAGTTGAGATTAAAAAGAAAAAAATGTAGATGGCACGACTACAACTACGTTAAAAGAGTATTGAGATTAAAGCAAAAATACGACCCGTTAGAAGGAGCACCAATGGCAAGAGGAATCGTTATTGAAAAAGTTGGTTTAGAGGCAAAGCAGCCAAACTCTGCTATTAGGAAGTGTGTTAGAGTTCAGTTAATCAAAAATGGTAGAGTTGTTACAGCATTCTGTCCAGGAAATCATGCTATAAACTTCATTGATGAGCACGATGAGGTTATTATTGAAGGTATTGGTGGGCCAAAAGGGCCAAGAGCAAAAGGGGACATTCCAGGGGTTAAATATAAGGTTATCATGGTCGGTAAGAACTCATTAAGAGAACTCGTTAGAGGAAGACAAGAAAAAGTTAAAAGATAAATTTGAGGTGAGATATTGGAAGAAATTAAAATATTCGGTAAATGGGATCCTACAGAAGTTGTTGTTAAAGACCCAAGTTTGAGAAGATATGTAAACTTGACACCGGTTTATGTTCCGCATTCAGGAGGTAGGTTCACAAAGAAACAATTTGATAAAGCAAAGATGAGTATTGTTGAAAGATTGGCAAACAAAGTAATGAGGAAGGAAGCAAACACGGGGAAAAAACTCAAAGCATTGCAGATTGTTGAAGAGGCATTTGAAATTATTGAAAAGAGAACAAAACAAAACCCAATCCAAGTTTTAGTTGATGCCTTAGAAAATGCCGGCCCAAGAGAGGAAACAACAAGAATCTCTTACGGTGGAATTACATACTTGCAATCCGTTGACTCATCACCATCAAGAAGATTGGATATTGCTTTGAGAAATATCGCTTTAGGAGCATGGCAAACATCACACAAAAACAAAAAGAGCATTGCAGAATGCTTAGCAGATGAGATTATTGCTGCTGCAAAAGCAGACATTCAAAGAAGTTTCGCTGTCAGGAAAAAAGAAGAGACAGAGAGAGTTGCTCAATCTGCAAGATAATTTTCCCAACTACAATTTTTCAATTAACTCTTTTATTTCAAAAATAAAAATTTAAAAATAAACCCAAAACACAAAAATGTGAGGATGAGATTATGGGTAGAAGGGCAAAGATGATTGAAAAAATTAAGACCTTGATGGAACAACACGAGAGAATTAGGAACATTGGTATCTGTGCTCACATTGACCACGGTAAGACAACATTATCAGATAACTTGTTAGCAGGAGCAGGAATGATTTCAAAAGATTTAGCAGGAGAGCAATTAGCATTAGACTTTGATGAGGAAGAGGCACAAAGAGGTATTACAATTTACGCTGCAAACGTTTCAATGGTTCACCAGTATGATGGTAAGGATTATTTAATTAACTTAATCGATACTCCTGGGCACGTTGATTTTGGTGGGGACGTTACAAGAGCAATGAGGGCAATTGATGGAACAATTGTTGTTGTTTGTGCAGTAGAAGGGGTTATGCCACAAACAGAGACAGTTTTAAGGCAGGCATTGAGAGAAAAAGTAAAACCTGTCTTATTCATCAACAAAGTTGATAGGTTAATCAACGAGTTAAAATTAACACCAGAAGAATTGCAAAACAGATTCATGAAGATAATTGCTGATGTAAATAACTTAATTAGAAAAATGGCTCCAGAAGAATTTAAAGACAAATGGGTCGTCAACGTCATGAATGGAAGTGTTGCATTTGGTTCAGCATACAACAACTGGGCAATTTCAGTCCCATACATGCAAAAGAGTGGAATAACATTTAAGGATATTATTGAATACTGTGAAAAGGAAAATCAAAAAGAACTTGCTGAGAGAGCACCATTGCATGAAGTTGTTTTAGATATGGTTATTAAGCACTTGCCAAACCCAGTTGAGGCACAAAAATACAGAATTCCAAATATCTGGAAGGGAGATCTTGATTCAGAAATTGGTAAGGCAATGCTCAATTGTGATCCAAACGGTCCATTGGCAGGAGTCATTACAAAAATTATCATGGACAGACACGCTGGACCTGTTTCAGCATGTAGGTTGTTTAGTGGTAGGTTAAAGCAAGGAGATGAAATTTATCTCGTATCATCAAAATCAAAAGCAAGAGCACAGCAAGTTGCAGTCTTCATGGGAGCAGAAAGAATACAGGTAAACAGCATTTCAGCAGGTAACATTTGTGCTATTGTTGGATTGAAAGAGGCAATAGCAGGAGAAACAATCTGTTCACCAAGTAGTATAATTGAGCCACCATTTGAGGCAATTACCCACGTCAGTGAGCCAGTCATTACAGTTGCTATTGAACCAAAGAACAACAAGGACTTGCCAAAATTAATTGAAGTTTTAAGGCAAATAGCAAGGGAGGACAACACAGTAAAAGTTGAAATTAACGAGGAAACTGGGGAATACTTAATCAGCGGTATGGGAGAATTGCACATTGAAGTTATTACAAAGACAAAGATTGGAAGAGATGCAGGAATTGAGGTTGAAGTGGGTAATCCAATTGTTGTTTACAGAGAAACAGTAACTGGGCAATCACCAATGATAGAAGGTAAATCACCAAACAAACACAACAAACTCTACTTCGTTGTTGAACCATTAGAAGAGAGTGTTTTACAAGCATACAAAGAAGGTAAACTCAAAGATGAGGACTTCAAGAAGAAAACACCACAAGAAGTTGAAAAGGTATTGGTTGAAGCAGGTTTGGATAAAGAAGAGGCAAAAAGAGTAATGTCCATCTATGAAGGAAACATGTTAATCAACATGACAAGAGGTATCATTCACTTAGATGAATCCAGAGAGTTAATTATACAAGGGTTCAAAGAGGCTGTAAGAAACGGACCATTGGCAGCAGAGAAATGTCAAGGAGTTAAAGTTAAGTTAGTAGATGCAGTATTCCATGAAGATGCAATCCACAGAGGTCCTGCTCAGTTAATCCCAGCAGTAAGGTTTGGTATCAGAGATGCCATAATGGAAGCAAAACCTGTCTTATTGGAGCCAATGCAAATGGTATTCATCAGTACCCCACAGGACTACATGGGAGATGCAATAAGAGAAATCAGCAACAGAAGAGGACAAATCTTAGATATGGAGCAAGAAGGAGATATGGCAATTATCAAAGCAAAATGTCCAGTTGCAGAGATGTTTGGATTTGCTGGGGCAATTAGGGGAGCAACTCAAGGTAGGTGTCTCTGGAGTATAGAGTTTGCTGGATTTGAGAAGGTTCCACCTGAATTGCAAGACCAACTAATAAAACAGATAAGGGAAAGAAAGGGATTAAAAGTTGAATAATGGCAAAGTAGGTCGTTGCGTTATAATTGACTAAAACTTAAGTGAAAATCGCCCTTTCAAAAATTTTACAATTCTCAAATAAACAATAAAAATTCCGCAAAACAGCCAATTGCCTCACCATAAAATATATATACCACTTCCTACTATTCACTATTTACCAAATTTTTCCGAATGATAAAATTATTTTCTAATTTTGTGAACTGTTAATTATAATTTTAGTACAATAATAAAAGCAAAAAATATTAAAAATAAAAAATGGAGGTTGTGAAATATGGCAAAACAAAAGCCAGTATTGAACGTTGCATTTATTGGGCACGTTGACGCTGGGAAATCAACAACAATTGGAAGACTTTTATTCGACAGTGGAGCAATTGACCCACAAGTTTTGGAAAGGTTGAAAAGAGAAGCTGCAGAAAAAGGTAAGGCAGGATTCGAGTTTGCTTACGTTATGGATGGTTTAAAAGAAGAGAGAGAAAGAGGAGTTACAATCGACATTGCTCACAAAAAATTCGAAACTCCAAAATACGAAATTACAATTGTCGACTGTCCTGGTCACAGAGACTTCATTAAAAACATGATTACAGGAGCATCACAAGCAGACGCTGCTGTTTTAGTTGTTGACGTAAACGACCACAAAACAGGTATTCAACCACAAACAAGAGAACACATGTTCTTAGCAAGAACATTAGGTATTAACCAAATTGCAGTTGCAATCAACAAAATGGATACAGTAGATTACAGCCAAGAGGCTTATGAAGCAATGAAAAAATTAATCTCAGACCAATTATTAAAAATCTTAGGTTACAACCCAGATGCAATTGACTTCATTCCAGTTGCTTCATACCACGGAGACAACGTTGTTAAGAAATCAGACAAAACACCATGGTACAATGGACCAACATTAGTTGAAGCATTAGACAAATTCAACCCACCACAAAAACCAACAAACTTGCCATTAAGAATCCCAATCCAAGATGTCTACTCAATTACAGGGGTAGGTACAGTTCCTGTTGGTAGAGTAGAAACAGGAGTTATGAAACCAGGAGACAAAGTTGTATTTGAACCAGCAGGAGTTCAAGGAGAAGTTAAATCCATCGAGATGCACCACGAACAAATCGCACAAGCAGAACCAGGAGACAACATTGGTTTCAACGTAAGAGGTGTCAGTAAGAAAGACATTAAGAGAGGAGACGTTTGTGGACACCCAGACAACCCACCAACAGTTGCAGATGAGTTCACAGCACAAATTGTTGTCTTACAGCACCCATCAGTTATTACAGTTGGTTACACACCTGTATTCCACGCACACACAGCACAAGTTGCATGTACATTCATAGAAATTATGAAAAAATTAAACCCAGCAACTGGTGAAGTTTTAGAAGAAAACCCAGACTTCATTAAAGCAGGAGATGCTGCAATCATTAAAGTTAAGCCAACAAAACCAATGGTCATTGAAAACGTAAAAGAAATTCCACAACTCGGAAGATTCGCTATCAGAGATATGGGTATGACAATTGCAGCAGGTATGGCTATAGATGTTAAAGCAAAAAACAAATAAATTAACTAACTAATTTCTTTTTTTATTTTTTTATACCAATTCTTTTTTTAAATACATTAAAAATAAAAGAGGGAAGAGTATGCAAAAAGCAAGGATAAAATTAAGCAGTACAAACCACAAAGAATTGGATGAAGTTTGTAGGCAAATAAAACAAATTGCAGAAAAAACAGGAGTAGATATTTCAGGACCGATTCCATTACCAACAAAGATATTAAAAATAGTAACAAGAAAAGCACCAGATGGAGAAGGTTCTGAAACATATGAAAGATGGTACATGAGAATCCACAAAAGATTAATTGACATTGAAGCAGATGAGAGAACATTAAGACACATAATGAAAGTTAAAATACCAGATTCAGTCCAAATAGAGATTCAGTTTAAATAGGCTTTTTTAGATGTTTAATTTTGCAAAAGCTCACTAACGGTTGCAATCCAATTGGGGATTGCAACGACTTTCTTTTTTTGATTATTTTATGCATTTTCTTAATAACCTGTAAATTAGAGGGTCATTCTTTTATTTTAAATATTAATATGATATATTTGAATATTTAATATAATGATTTACTTTAATTAACTTTTCTTTGAGCATACAACATACCGCAATATTTATATATATAGTGGTGGATAATTTGTCATTAATTATAATGATAAATTTTGTGATTTGGTGGGATTATGGAGCTCCAAATAGTATCATTTATAACCGCAGGGGTGTTAATAGTTATTGGTTTATATGGCGTTTTTTTTGTTGATAATGTTATTAAAAAGATTATTGCTTTATCTGCAATGGGTAATGGAGTTAATTTGGTTTTAATTGCGATGGGTTATAACGGAGGAGTAGTTCCAATAAAACTTCCAAATATGCCTCTTGAGGTTTTCGCATCAAAGAGTGCCTATCCATTGCCACAAGCACTGGTTTTGACAAATATCGTCATTGAAGCATCGATGTTAGCCATTATGCTGGCTCTTTCAATGGTTCTATACAAAAAATACAAAACACTCAGGGCATCAGTAATTTTAAAGGAAGATTAAAAGGTGGAAATGATGAACTTTTTACCATTAATTGTGGTATTTCCACTAATGATGGCAATAATATTGAATTATTTACATGGGAAAGATAAAGTTGTTAGATTTTTGACTTTTTTGGTAGCGTTGGCTTTAATTATTCTTCCATTCATTGGCGAGTATGGATTCTACTACTTTAGTGGACATGGTATTGAGAATGGCTTAATATCTGGTATTGCATATCTATTCAACCAAACAAAGCAAGTTATAATCTTTACTTTAATGCTTATTGGTTCATTGGTTTTGATAACAGGAATGGGAGAAAAGCATGCAAATGGGATGTTCACTGCTTTAACGTTGATGGGATTGGCGAGTGTTTCTGCTGTTGTTTTATCGGATGATTTATTTAACTTGTATGTATTTTATGAAATAGCGGCAATTGCTCAAACGGGATTGGTTATTGCCTCTGGAACAGAGAGGGCATATAAGGCTGCATTTAGATACATGCTTATGGGTTGTGTCGCTGGGAGTTTGTTGCTATTAGGTGTTGCCTTCCTATTATCTGCAACAGGAACTTTAAACATAACTGACATGAGAAATGCCCTATTAAACGCAAACCCTATGATTTATGGTGGATTGTTAATGCTTGTTATTGGTCTAACTTATGGTTCAGGTCTTCCACCATTCCACACAGTTAAGGCAGATTTATATGCAAGGGCAAAACCATTCATCGCCGCTATGTTGCAAACCTATTCAAAATTTGTCCTCGTTGCAATGATGCTTGTTCTATTAAAGTTATTCTATGGATTACCTTACTTCACCACCACACATGGGGCTTTGATTGCATTATCGATATTTGGAATGGTGTTTGGAGTTGTAATGGCATTGATGCAGAGTGATTATAGAAAACTTTTAGCATATCACGCAATAAGTCAAGGGGGTTATGTTGCTGCTGGATTGGCATTGGGAACTCCATTGGGAATTGTTGCTGGAATTTTCCATGCGATAAACCACGTTATTTATAAAAGTGCCTTGTTTTTAGGAGCATACATTGTTCACAAAAAGAAAGGAAGCAATTTGGCAAAGTTAGGGGGATTATTACCTTTAATGCCCTCTGTTGCGTTTATGGTTTTGTGTGCAAAACTTGCAATTAGTGGGGTACCCCCATTCAATGGATTTCAAAGCAAGTGGATGTTAGCCCAAGCGGCCATGCAAGTGAATATGCCAGAATTGGCAATAATTATGATAATTGTAAGTATAGGGACGTTTGTTTCCATGATGAAGGCATTTTATCTAATCTATCTAAAACCATGCAGTGAGGAGCAAATAAACGAATACAAAAGCAGAGAGGTTTCAAAACTTGCAATATTCTCATTAGGGATTTTAACCTTCCTATGCATATTATTGGGGATTTATCCGGATATTGTGGTTGAGAAACTTTATCCTTACGCCTATGAAATTGGAAGGACTTGGGCATTGAAATGAGGTGGTCGCATTGAAAACAATAGAAACCAAAGATATCAAACTTAAAAAGGTTATAACAAAAACTGGTGCTGAACTCTATGTAATTGAACTCTCAAAAAATCATTTCTTCATTGAACAGAACCTATTAAAAAAATCAAAATATGGGGAGGCATATAGAAAATTAAAAGAAAAATATCCTGAATTTTACATGTTTTGGGAGATAAAAAACAACAAATACACAGGAAAACTCTTAGCAGGATCTATTCTTGAAAAGAAGGATATTGATGAATTTATTACTGAAATACTAAAAAGTGAGGACTATAAGAAATATGAGGATGTTAAGGATGAGATTGAGGATTATTAATTTTAAAATTAGGTGGGAAAATGAGTTATGACAAATTCCAAAGAGAAATGGAAAAGAATGCCCATGGTGATGGAATCTCTGTCGGAGCAGGATGGACAGGGGAGTTTACACTTTATGGATTCTTTATTATTACTGCATTTTTGTTGGGAAGGATATTTGGGAAGGTTCCACTGGTTTTGTTTGGACTTATGGTTATGGAAATTTTGATATCTTTCTCACCAACAATATTTGCATTTGAGAAGGAAAATTCCAATGCAATAAACTATCAATTATTCTGGCTTTCAGTTTTCTGCGGAATTTTGGCATTGGTGATTTACTTTGCATAAAATGTTGATGAGGGATATTATGGGCTTAAGGAGAGAACTTGCTGTTTCATTGTCATTCATATTCTTTGGAGCATCGATAGTCTATTCATTATATCACATGGAAGTTGTTAGTGGAGTTAATTACATCTATACTCACACGTACATCGTCCCAAACTTGGTAACTGCAGTATTGTTTGATTGGAGAGCGTTTGATACACTTGGAGAGGCGTTGATACTGGTTACTTCAGTTCTCGTTACTGGAATGGTGTTTGGGAAAGGCCTTTACAATTATAAGTTCTTAAAAGATGTTTACCATGCTCCAGAGGGTGATGATTATTTAACCTTAAGCAAATGGGAAGAGTTCACTCCAATAATAAGAACCTTGGCACTACCTATGAGTATATTCCTCATGGCACTTGGGATTGTAATTATCTTGGGTGGACACATAACACCTGGAGGAGGTTTCCAAGGAGGATCTTTAATAGCAGCGGCTTATATATTAAGCATCGTCTCATTTGGTTCAAAAAGTCCATTGTGGTTTAAACATAAGTTCCTTGAAAAACTTGAGACCTTTGGGGCTTTGATGTTTATGATACTTGGTTTAGTGGGGATGGTTGTTAGTGGGTACTATCTATTTAATTTCAATGATTTATTTGGATTTGCAGTATTTCCATCACCAGTTGAATTACAAAAAGCAGGAATAATCCCATACTTAAACATAAGTGTTGGTTTAAAGGTTCTTGCAGGTTTATCAACATTAACCTTCCTATTAACATGTGAAAAAGTGATTATTGAGAAGATTATGGACAAATAAAATAAAAAAATAGGTGTTAAAATGGACGCTAACTTATATTTCGCACCGAAACTTTAAAAAAGTTTCATCAAAGGAATAGGATACCTCGTTTCACTCGGTATCCTCTTATAGATTTTTAAGAAACAATAATTTCTGCGGGTGTTAAAATGGACGCTAACTTATATTTCGCACCAATCGTTGGATTTTTAATTGGGATGGTTCTTGGAACTAAGTTTAGGGAAAAAATAAAGGTAATTTCATTTTATTTAATTGTTGGAGGAATAATGGCGTATTTTTTAAAACCGCTCCCCTATTATAACTTCCCAGTGCCATCATCTCTAACATACTTTTTGTCAATTCTTGGAATAATTGTAGGAAATCTCTTATTTGGGGGAAAGTGGGTAGAATAAAATTTTGGTGATATGGATGATAATAACCATTTTAGAAAAATGCAGATCTGAGGAAAAATGTGAAGCATGTCCATTTAAAACCAAATCAAAGTGTATGGAAGTTTGCCCCACGGATGCTATAATGTTATTAGATAACAAAGCATTTTCATGTATAACTTGTGGAACTTGTGCAAGGGAATGCCCTAACAATGCCATAAGGAAGAATGAGTTTGGTGGCTACTACGTTGATAGGAAGAGATGCACAGGATGTGGAATTTGTGCAAATGTCTGTCCAATTGGCATTATAAAAATGGTGGAAAAAGAGGGTAAAAAATTCCCAATGGGCATTTGTATAATGTGCGATTTGTGTGTTGAGGCATGTCCATACAATGCAAGAGTTTCAGGAATTGAATGTATCGATTTAAAGAGAACTGCCTATGCTGAGAAGTATGCAACAAGAATCTTCAATATCATTAAAATTATAAAAAAAGAAGAAATTGAAGAAATTAATGTAGAATGCGAAACAAAAAACAAAAAGGTTAGAGTTTCAATCAAAATTGATAAAGAAAAATGCATTGGCTGTGGGAAATGCTCCTATCTCTGCCCAAGAGAAACCATAATCCCAAACAAAGATGTCGATGCATGCACATTTTGCAATATTTGTGGAGATGTTTGTCCAAACAACGCTATAGAAAATGGGATAATTAAAGAGGATGGAAATTGTGTTTTATGCCTTAAATGTATAAACTCCTGCCCAAAAGATGCATTGAAGGTTGAGAATTTCAAAGTTGTTAAAATAAAGGAAGATAAAAGGATAAATTCACTTAGACATTGTATAAATTGTGGTCTCTGCGTTGACAACTGTCCATCTGGGGCTTTAAAAAATGAAAATGGAAAAATTTTATATGATGCCTCAATCTGCTGGAAGTGTAATAAATGTGTCGATGTTTGCCCACAAAATGTTAGAATTAATAGAGGAGATTACATTTCAGGAGGATGTTCCCTTTGTGGAATTTGTATAGATGTTTGCCCAGAAAAAGCCATAAAAATTGAAGAAATTGAATGGGAAAATATTAAAGATGGGAATTGTATAACCTGCGGAACATGTGCAAATGTCTGCCCAAACGATACCATAACAGTTAAAATAAATAGTAAAGAAATCATCTTCAACAACAACTGCATTATGTGTGAAACCTGCTCCATTTACTGCCCAAGGGATATACTACCAAATACCACCGGATATAAAAAGGTAGTTGATAGAGAAAATTCATTCATTAGGACGGATTTTGCATTCTGCACAAGATGTGGTTTATGCACAAAAATCTGCCCAAACGATGCTATTAAAGATGGAGAGATTGATATTGAAAAATGTGAGTTCTGCTCCGCCTGTGCAAATATTTGTCCAACACACGCTATCTATATCTATAGAACTTGGGTTGAGAAAGAGTAATAATGGTCTTTTGAGGGGTTATTATGGAAGAGAAGATGCTAAAAAACTTGGCAAAAATATTCATTACTGGAATCTACGAGAATCTTGAAAGGATTTTGTTTGGCAAGGATAGATGTACTTCAATAGAAATGAGGAATGAAATATTAAAAGGCATTAAATTACCAAGGACAGTTTTTGAAGAACTTTGCATTGGTTGTGGAGGTTGTGCAAACGCATGTCCAACAAAGGCAATTGAGATGGTTCCAATTGAGCCGGTTAAGATAACTGAATACTATACAAAAGACAAAATCCCAAAAATAGAACCTGAAAAATGCGTTTATTGCTTGTATTGCCATGATTTTTGTCCAGTATTTGCTGTGTTTAATGAAATCTCCCCAATACATCCAAGACATGTGGGGGATGAATGTGTTGAGGTTGATTTGTCCCAAGTTTTAAAAAAGCCAGTTGAGATTAGTGAAGAACACATAAGAAAAATTGCTAAGATGCTTTCTATAAACCTGAGTCGCATTCTTATGAAATAGGGGGTTTTAATGCTTATAGATATTTGCGATGAGATTATTGAAGAAGAGGAAGGAGAGGTTAAAGATTTCGCCCATATCATAAAATTAACCTATCTGAATGAATTTGAACAATTTGAAAAAGAAGAAAAGGCGAAACTAAAAAAACTAAATATAAAAGAAGAGAATGGATTGTTATTTTATGGAAAAGATTATCCTATTTTTAGATCTCTTTGCTATTTTAATGAAGTTCCGATTTTTAGAAAAGAAAAAGATGCTATCGTATTTTTAAATAGGATTGGAATTGATCCCAATAGGACTTTAAAATCATTGAGTTTTGAGGAAAAGAAAAAATTGGGGAATGAATTTTTAAACAAAGCGTTAATGCATGTTCCCAAAGAATACTCAAAATACCTCCCCAGTGTAGTTTTTGGAAAGGAGTATTATTTTAAAGGCATTGAGTTGAGAGAGTATGTTTCTTCTTTAAATGGTCTTTACAAGATTGGAAAAAAACGAAAAGTTAAAAATTTAATTGTTAATATGGAAACTCCCCATAAGAGCGATATCAAAAAATATAAAAAGGAAGTAGCAAAAAGAATAATGATATTTAAAAAGAAATTAAATGATGAATATAGAATAAGTTATTTTAGTTTGAATTTTAAGGGCAGGAAATTTTTGTGTCAATATATTTACATAAAGCAATCCGTTTGGGATTTTATTAAAGGATTCTTTGGAGAAGGAATTGAGTTGAAATACTACCCTACTCTGATTAATATTGCCTATTCCTCAGATAAAGTTGATTTTTTAAAACCATTGTTTATTTTTGTTGATAAAAAAGATGTATCTGTCTATGCAAAGGTTCCTAAGTTGATATATTTAAAAGATGGATTAACATTAAACCATCTAAATTTAAAAGGGAAACATATATATTTTGGTATTTGGGATGAGGATTTTTGGAAAATCCTTGAGAGGGATACCTATGAAAAAAATTGTACTGATGTTGATAATCTTTCTAATTATGGGTAATGTTTTTGGATACTACTTTGGGTACATAAAAGTCAGTGGGAGTAATCCGCTATATGAAAAGGAATTCGATATTGAAAAGGTTGGAAACTACACTTACTATCTTAATTTTGTTCATTACGGAAATATAAATGAAAGTATGGAAATAAATATTTATTTAAATGGTGATTTAGTTTATAAGATTGATGACTCCAACGATGCATTTCCTGCAAATAAGAAAAATACCTCTGTTGATGTAACAAGTTACTTAAAAGATGGAAAAAATGTTTTAAAAGTTGAAGGGATAAACTTAACTGGAAGATATTATGTCTTAGATGATACTCAAATAATTGAGCCAATTAAAACACCAATAACACCTAAATCAATACTCACTATTCTTTTGATTCTTACCTACATATTATATGTTAGAAAATAAAAAAACTTTTTTTTATTTTTTCGATTTTGGTGGTATTTATGAATATAAAGGAGTATTATGTTGATAAATTTATAAAATTGATAGAAAAAGAAAGAAAATATGAGATGGATTTTCATAGGAAAGAAATAGAGAAACTTGGAGATAAAAGGGAAGATGTTGGAAGAGCAATATTAAATTTAAAAGGTAGAAAACTTAGAGAAGAACTTGGAAGTGTAATTGTTAGATATGGGAGAAAAAAGCCATTTAAGAGGTTGGAAATATCTGTTGGAGATGTGGTTTTAGTAAGCAAGGGAAATCCATTGCATAGTGATTTATTTGGAAATGTTGTGGAGATTGGAAAGAACTTCATAGATATAGCGTTTGATGAGGAGATACCAAAATGGGCATACAAGGACGTTAGGATTGATTTGTATGTTAATGATATAACCTTCAAAAGAATGAAAAAAGCACTAAATAAATTTAGAGAAATTGATAATAGGTTAATTGGGATTATTTTGGGTATTGATGAGTCAAGGATGGGAAAAGAAGTTAAAATAGGGTTTTTTGATAAAAGTTTAAATGAATCACAAAAAAATGCAGTGATAAATGCATTAAGGGCAATGGATTTATATTTAATCCACGGCCCCCCAGGAACTGGGAAAACGAGAACTATAACAGAGGTTATAGTGCAAGAATGCATGAGGAAGAATAAAGTTTTAGCAACAGCAGATTCAAACATAGCAGCAGACAACATATTGAGTAACCTATCAAAATATAAGAACATAAACGTTGTAAGGATTGGACATCCAACAAGGATTTCAAAGAATTTAATAGAGCATTCTTTATTTTATATGGTAGAGAAGCATGAGAAATACAAAGCCATTAAAAAAATAAAAGAAGATATGATAGGATTGATGGATGAGAGGGATAAGCATAAAAAACCAACACCGAGATGGAGAAGGGGGATGAGTGATGATGAAATAGTTATATTTTCAAAATTAAACAAAGACATTAGGGGAATTCCAAGGGATATTCTTAAAAGTATGGCAAAATGGATAAAAACAAATGAAAAAATAAAAAAACTAAGAGAAAAGATGAAAAAAATTGAGGATGAAATAATAAAAGAAACCATAAGAAAGGCAGATGTAGTTGTTGCCACAAATTCCATGGCTGGATGTGATTTTTTAGAGGAGTTTGAGTTTGATGTGTGTGTTATAGATGAGGGAAGTCAGTCAATGGAACCATCTGCCTTAATACCAATTGTAAAGTCAAAAAAACTCATAATGGCAGGAGATCATAAGCAACTTCCGCCAACAGTTTTAAGTGAGGATGAGGAGTTAAAAAAGACATTATTTGAGAGGTTAATAAAAACTTATCCAAATTTCTCAAGTATTTTAGAGATTCAATATAGGATGAATGAAAAGATCATGAAGTTTCCAAATAAGGCATTTTATGACAACAAGTTGAAAGCCCATAAATCAGTAGAATCCCACACAATATTCGATTTAATAGACGTTGAGGTTGATGAAGAAGACAAATTTATCATAAATGAAGAACCAATTGTATTTATTGATGTTAAAGGAAAGGAGAAGAGGGATAAGGACTCAACATCATACTACAATGAGGAGGAGGCCAAAGTTGTTGCAAAGTTGGTTGGAATATTTAAAAAATACAACATCCCAGTTAGTGTAATAACCCCATATGATGCTCAAGTAAAGTTGATATCAAATTTATGTGATGGAGAAGTTAACACGGTAGATGGTTTTCAGGGGAAAGAAGATGAGGTCATTATAATCTCCTTTGTAAGAACTAAGAAATTTGGATTTTTAGAGGATTTGAGGAGGTTGAATGTTGCTATTACAAGGGCAAAAAGAAAACTCATAATTGTTGGATGTAAGGAACTGCTGAGTCAGGATGAGACGTATAGGGAACTGATAAAATCAGCAAAATTAACTGAGTTTATGGGTTATTAATAACTGACAGTGTGATTACGAGAATCCTTTCTTTATTAGTTCTTTACTACACTCTTTAATCACTTCATAGAATGATAATCCATATTTGTGGCTTAAATATTCTATACAGTTTGATACCATTGCTATAAACCTAACAAACCCAATAATTGCTCTTTTCAGTACGTTAGGTAATTTCCCTCAACATCTAAAATCGATTTA
>NZ_AGJL01000012.1 GCF_000243455.1 Methanotorris formicicus Mc-S-70
TCTATTTGATGGGAACTACCGTTATTATATATTAATGCATATTAAAAATTTTTTGGGATGTGGTAAAGTAATTTTAAATGGGGTGAAAATATGGAAAAGAAAAAAGAACTTTTAAAGAAAATTAGAGAATTTATGATTTTAAATTTAGAAATAAAAAAACTATCAAAGGATTTGGGAATTAATGAGATACATGATACTTATGAAGAAGTTACAAAACTCGTTAGAGAACCAAATAAAAGATTATATAAGATGCTTTATGATGCGGCAAAGGAAATACAATATGATGAATATGATGGAAAGAAAAGGAAAGAAATTCCATGGTTTCCAAAGGTAGATTATGAAAAATGCAAAAATTGTAAGAAATGTGTTGAATTTTGCCCTAAAGGTGTCTATGATATAGAAAATGGTAGAGTTACTGTTAAATACCCCTACAACTGCATAATCAACTGCAACGCCTGTTCTTATATGTGCTGTGAGAACAATGCCATAATCTTTCCAGAAAATAAAATAGAAAAAAGTGGTAATTTATGAAAATTGGTTATTTGAGTTTAAGTGATAAAATAACGGTTATGTGCTATGGTTGCAATTTTAAATGCAAAAACTGCTTTGTGAAGATGAAGAGCTTTAAAGAAATCCCTCCAGATGAACTATGTAATACAATTGATGATTTATGTCACAAAAACAATATAAATACTATTTTAATCGCCGGTGGTGAGCCAACGCTTCAAAGGGATTTGCCCGAATTTACAAAATATCTAAAAAATAAAGGTAAAAAAGTAATTTTAACCACAAATGGATATTATTTAAAGGATATTGTTGATGATTTATTTGTTGATGAAATACACGTTGATTTAAAGGCATTTGATGATGAAAAGCACAAATATCTAACTGGAAAATCAAATAAAAATGTTTTAAAATGCATAGAATACTTAGCAGATAAAAATTTCAACTTTGAAGTAGATACTGTCCTAATCCCCAATATTGTTGATGTTGATGAGATTGAAAAGATTGCAGAATTTTTAAGTAGATGGGATGTTAAGTATAGGATTATTGGATACACTCCATTTAACAATAATCTAAATGCACGAAAACCAACAAAGGAAGAACTTTTAAAGGCAAAAGAAATTGCAAAAAAATATTTAAGTGATGTATCAACATCCTTAGATTTTAGGAGGCATAAGGCATCTAAAAAAATAATACTATAAAAGTTAAAAAAGTGAAACCATGCTAATAAAAATAGGGGGTAGTTTAACATATCATGCAGAAAAATTATTAAATGAATTAAAAAAAATAGAGAAGCCAATAATTATTATTCCTGGAGGAGGAGAGTTTGCCAATGTTGTTAGGAAACTCTACGAAAAGACAAATTTAAATGACAGAGGGGCGCATAAACTTGCAACTCTCTGTGTTGATTTGATGGGGATGTATTTTTCAGAGATTTCTTGCATAGAAACAACAGATAATCTTTTTGATGCAAAGAGGATATTGGAAAAAAATGGTAAAGTTATCTTTTTACCTTCAAAATTAGTCCTTTCGACTGATGAATTACCCCACTCTTGGGATGTAACATCTGATACAATAGCATTGTATGTGGCAAAGTTCTTAAACTTGAAGGAAATAATAGTTGCGACTGATGTTGATGGGGTATATGATAAATATCCTGGAGGGAAATTATTAAATACTATAAGTGCAAAAGACATTAGAGGTTTCACGTCTGTTGATAAACACTTACCCCAACTACTTATAAAATATAAAATGAACTGTTATGTAGTGAATGGGAAACATCCTGAGAGAATAATTAATTTATTAAACGGAAAAATGAGTATATGCACAAAAATAACATGGTTTTAACAATATCATAAAATAAAAATGGTGGTAGGATGAAATACAGGTGTATATCATGCAATGCTGAAATTGCTCCAAGAGAGTATGCGACAAGGTTCCCATGCCCAAACTGTGGTAAAGTAGAGATAGTTAGATGTGAGAAATGCAGAAAATTAAGTAACCCATACAAGTGCCCAGAGTGTGGGTACGAAGGGCCATAAAGTTATAATATAATAAATAACAGGGTGAAATAATGGCGAAAGTTCTTGCTAAGATAAAAGTTATGCCAACAAGTCCAGAAGTAAACAAAGAGGAATTAAAAGAGAAAGTTAAAGAAACAGTAGAAAAAACAGATGCAATTTTTAGAGGAATCTCAGACGAACCATTGGCATTTGGTTTGTATGCAGTTTATGTTGTTGTAGAGATGGAAGAAAAAGAAGGAGGAACAGAAGAAATCGAAAAAGCATTGAGTGACTTGGGGGATGTAGAGAGTGTAGAAGTTGTCGAAGTATCACTTGCTTAAATTTAATATCAATTTAGTTTTATATGACATTCTTTTCTTTAAATTTATTTTAAATATGTTTAATTGACAATGGTAATATTCACTTAAAAATTAAATTTTTTATATCTATAACAAACACTATTTGGTGCATAATAAAATATATAAATAAGTTCAATTAAATAAAGAGAGTTATTAGGGTTTTGGTAAAAGAATTTTTATATATGGGTGTAAAACACGTTTACGGCATTATCATTTAGATTGAATTCTGAGGTGAATGGAATGGCAAAACTAAACTACAAAATAGATGTAGATCCTAACAAAACTGCAAGAGCAATGGGTAAGGCATTGAAAATCTCAAGAAAACATGCAATAGAAATCTGCAGGGAGTTAAATGGTATGAAGTTGGATGATGCTATCGAATATTTGAAAGATGTTATTGCATTAAAGAGGCATATTCCATTTAAGAGACACTGCAAGGATGTCCCACACAGAAAGGGTAAATTTGGATGGCATGCTGGTAGATACCCAGTAAAGGCATCAAGAGAAATCTTGAAAGTATTGGAAAATGCTAAGAAAAATGCAGAATACAAAGGTTTAAATGCTGAAAAATTGAGAATCAAGCACATCTCATCAAACAAAGGTCCAACAATCAAGAGATACATGCCAAGGGCATTTGGTAGAGCATCACCTAAGTTCCAAGAAACTGTCCATATACAAGTTATATTAGAAGAATACCACTAGGAGGGTTAGCATGATTGAGAGGATATTCGTAGATGACAATATCAAAGAGATGTTAATTGATGAGTACTTTAAAAAGGCATTAGCAAAGGCAGGATACAGCCACATGGAGATTAGAAAAACACCTATTGGAACAAAAATAACAATATATGCAGAGAAACCTGGTTTTGTCATTGGTAGAAGAGGAAAAAGAGTAAAAGAATTAACAGAAACTCTTGAAAACACATACAAAGTAGATAAACCACAAATTGAAGTTAAATCCATTGACGATCCAAACTTAGACCCAGAGGTAGTTGCACAGAAAATTGCATCCTCATTAGAAAGAGGAATGCACTTCAGAAGAGTCGCTCACGCAGCAGTTAGAAGAGTTATGAATGCAGGGGCAAAAGGTGTTGTTGTAATCATTTCTGGAAAATTAACTGGAGAGAGAGCAAGAACAGAAAAATTCATGGCTGGATACATGAAACACTGTGGAGATCCATCAGAAACACTTGTCAGAAAAGCATTTAAACTTGCTAAATTGAAGTTGGGAGTTATTGGTGTAACTGTAAAGATTATGCCACCAGATATTGTATTACCAGATGAAGTCATCATTAAAGATGAGGAAATTAAAGAAGTTTCTGAAGAGGTTATGGAATAAACCCCTCAAATATCTTTATAAATTTGTTTTTAGGACTTAACTTATTAATTGGGGTGAAAAACATGGCGATTTTAAGGGCAAATGAAATTAGAGAAATGAGTATAGAAGAGATGAGAGAAAAACTTGTGGAGTTAAAGAAGGAATTGTTAAAAGAAAATGTACACAAAGCAGTTGGTGGAGCACCTTCAAACCCTGGGAGAGTTAAAGAATTAAAAAGAACTATAGCAAGAATATTGACCATAATGAATGAAAAAAAGAAACAAATGCTCTAAATAAAATGACAGATATATTAAAATCCCAAACATAAATTATAAATACTAAGACCTCATGTTATTAAAATATTAGAAAGGCAGATAAAAAGTGAAATAATAAGAGGTGCAGTGATGCCCGAGATTTGTCCAGTATGTGGATTACCAAAAGATTTGTGTGTATGTGAAGAAATAGCAAAAGAAGAACAAAAAATAAAAGTATATGTTACAAAAAGAAGATTTGGAAAATTGATGACTATTATAGAGGGGTTTGACACCGACTTAATAGATATTAAAGAATTATCTAAAAAATTGAAAGATATCTGTGCCTGTGGAGGAACTGTAAAAGATAATGCTATCGAATTACAAGGAGACCATAGGAAGAAGGTTGAAGAGATACTTGTTAAAATGGGTTTTTCAAAGGATATGATTGATGTTAGATAAAAATTTCCGGACGTGGTGGATGCCTTTGGGCACACCCATCACGTCCCTATATGGTGGGGCAAGTATGATAACTCCATATAATATTTTGAGGCATGAACTTATCGGATTAGAAGTGGAGATAGTAAAATCCAGAAACCCATCAATGATTGGCATAAAGGGCAGAATTATAGATGAAAGCAGGAACACCTTAGTAATTGAAAAAGAGAATGGACAAGAGGTAATAATACCAAAAGATATTGCAGTGTTCAGATTTAAACTGCCAACATGCAGAGTGGACGTTGATGGAAGATTACTAATCGGCAGACCAGAGGACAGATTAAAGAGGAAAATAAAAGAACTCTACTCATACTAAAAAAACTTTAAATATTAAAAATTACTATTTTAAAGTCCCCACCAGTGTAAAGTATAAATATCAGTTATTAATATTTCAGAAATTATTCTTGATTAGGTAATTCTCCCTTTATGGGACACCGTATTTTATAATCAAATATTGATGTGGTTTTAACACAGTCAATTTTTATGAAAATAATTCATGCATATTATGCTCAAAACATGTAAAGTTGTAGGAGGTCTGAACATGAGAAACATTGGAATTCCAGTAAATGTTCCTGAAAAAGAATGCAATGACAAAAACTGTCCTTTCCATGGAACATTGCCTGTAAGAGGGCAAATGTTTGAAGGTATAGTAGTTAGTGATAAGGCACACAAAACAGTCGTTATTAAAAGAGAAATTGTAAAATACCTAAAGAAATATGAAAGATACGAAAAAAGAACATCAAAATTAGTTGCTCATAATCCAGAATGCATAAACGCAAAAGTTGGAGATGTTGTTAGAGTTATGGAATGTAGACCAATAAGTAAGACAAAATCATTCGTTGTTGTTGAAAAACTTGGACAGATAAACGAAGTAAAAGGAGAAGAATAATTTGTCTAAAGAGGTGGCATTATGAAAAGTCATGGTTCAAAAGTTACAAGGGCATTACCAAATGGTGCAAGATTGGTTTGTGCTGACAACACAGGGGCAAGAGAATTAGAAATTATAGCAGTTAAAAACTACAAAGGTGTTGCAAGAAGATTACCTTCCGCTGGAGTAGGGGATATGGTTTTTGTTTCAGTTAAGAAAGGAACTCCTGAAATGAGAAAACAAGTCTTCCCTGCTGTAATTATTAGACAAAAGAAAGAAATCAGAAGACCTGATGGAACAAGGGTTAAATTTGAGGACAACGCTGCCGTTATTGTAACTCCTGATGGAAACCCAAAAGGTTCAGAAATCAAAGGGCCGGTTGCAAAAGAAGCAGCAGAAAGATGGCCAGGTGTTTCAAGATTAGCAAGAATCATCCTATAATTAAAAAACAATAAAGGTGAAAATATGGTGGCTTTAACCAAGTCAAAACAACCAAGAAAACAAAGAAAAGCCCTATTTAACGCACCATTACATTTAAGAAACAAAATCATGTCTGCAATGTTGTCAAAAGAATTAAAGGAAAAATTTGGTAAAAACACACTTCCAATCAGAAAAGGAGATGTTGTTAAAATTATGAGAGGGGACTTTAAAGGACATCAGGGAGAAGTTGTTAAAGTGGATTACGATAGATACAGAATTTATGTTGAAGGTGCTGCAAACTACAAACAAGATGGAAAAGAAAGTCCATACCCAATACATCCATCAAATGTAATGATTGTTAAGTTGTATGATGGGGATGAAAAGAGATTCAAACAAATAAAAAAGGAATAAGCCAAAATAAATAAATTAATGAGGTGTGAATATGGCAAATAAAGGACCAAGAAAACATTTGAAAAGACTGACTGCTCCATCAAACTGGCAGATTCCAAGAAAAGTTCACAAGTTCGTTGTAAGGCCATTACCAGGACCACACGCAATGGATGGTTCCTTACCATTGTTGTTGATTGTTAGAGATATTTTAAAATATGCTGATAACGCAAGAGAGGCTAAAAAGATTATTAAAATGGGTAAAATCTTAGTTGATGGAAGAAAGAGGAAAGAACATAAATTCCCTGTTGGTTTTATGGACGTTATATCAATTCCAGATACAAACGAACACTTCAGAGCATTATTTGATGAAAAAGGTAGAATTGTTTTAAGACCAACTGAAAATCCAGATGTTAAGTTGTGTAGAATTAAAAACAAAACTGTTGTTAAAGGAGGGCACATTCAACTCAATTTACACGATGGAAGAAACCACCTCATAAGAGTTTCAAACCCTACAAAGGCTGAAGAGGATGTTTACAAAACAGGGGATGTTGTTTTAATGGGAGTTCCTGAACAGGAAATTAAAGCACACATTCCATTTGAAGTTGGTAAATTGGCATACATTACAGGTGGAAAACACATTGGAGAATTTGTAAAGATAGTTGATATTGAGAAGAGAGTTTTCTACCCC
This sequence comes from Methanotorris formicicus Mc-S-70, assembly GCF_000243455.1. Taxonomy (NCBI): domain Archaea; kingdom Methanobacteriati; phylum Methanobacteriota; class Methanococci; order Methanococcales; family Methanocaldococcaceae; genus Methanotorris; species Methanotorris formicicus. Next base: position 6,799 of record NZ_AGJL01000012.1, read on the forward strand.
GATATCATAACATTAGAAAACTCTGATGGAGAGAAATTTAAAACAATCAAAGATTATGTATTCGTTATTGGAGACGAAGAACCAATAATCAAATTATAAAAAAACGTTATTGGGAGGATAAACATGTCATACCAAGAACTTTGGAACAACAACCCAATGTTAAAACCAAGGATTGAAAAAGTTGTGGTCAACTTTGGTGTTGGGGAAGCAGGAGATAGGTTAACAAAAGGAGCAAAGGTTATGGAAGAGATAACTGGGCAAAGACCAATAAGAACCTTGGCAAAGCAAACAAACCCAGCATTTGGAATTAGAAAGAAATTGCCAATTGGATTAAAAGTTACATTAAGAGGAAAGAAAGCAGAGGAATTCTTAAAAAATGCATTCATTGCATTCAAAGCAGAAGGTAAAAAATTGTACGAAAGTTCATTTGACGAGTACGGAAACTTCTCATTCGGTATTCATGAGCACATAGACTTCCCTGGACAGAAGTATGATCCAATGATTGGAATTTATGGAATGGATGTTTGTGTCACCTTAGAGAGACCAGGTTACAGAATTAAGAGGAGAAAAATAAAAAGAGCACACATTCCTAAAAGGCACAGAGTTACAAGAGAGGAAGCAATTGAATTCATTGAGAAACACTTTGGAGTAGAGGTTGTAAGGGAAGAATAAATAAAAACAAAAGGTGATGTAAATGGCAAAAGCACCATGGAAAAGAAAATATGGAATAGGAATAAGACCATGTCAAAGATGTGGACATGTAGGACCAGGATTAATTAGAAAATACGGACTCAATTTATGCAGACAGTGCTTTAGGGAAGTGGCTGCAAAATTAGGATTTAAAAAATATGATTAATCGCCCTAAACAAACTTTAAAAAATTATTAGTTAAATTTAAGGAGGTATCAACATGAGTTTAATGGACCCACTGGCAAATGCGTTAAACCATTTAGCAAATTGTGAGAGAGTGGGGAAAAAAGTAGTTTACATAAAACCCGCATCAAAGTTGATTGGTAGAGTATTGAAGGTTATGCAAGACCATGGATACATTGGAGAGTTTGAATTTATAGAGGATGGAAGAGCAGGAATATTCAAAGTTGAGTTGATTGGTAAGATAAACAAATGTGGTGCAATTAAACCAAGATATGCTGTTAAGAAACACGAGTTTGAGAACTTTGAAAAGAAATACCTTCCAGCAAGGGACTTTGGTTTGTTGATTGTAAGCACATCTCAAGGAATAATGACACACTATGAAGCAAAGGAAAAAGGAATTGGTGGAAGATTAATTTCCTACGTGTTCTAAGTTTTCATTAATAATTTATTGATAGGAGGTAAAAACATGCCAGTTGCAGCATTTATAAGGGAAGAGGTGGAAATTCCCGAAAATGTTACTGTAGACATTGTGGGAAATGAAGTTATTGTCAAATCAGGAGGAAAAGAACTTAAAAGAGTTTTCTCATACCCTGGTGTTGAGGTAAAGAAGGAGGACAACAAAGTTGTTATTGAATGTGAATATCCAAGAAAGAAACAAGCCGCTATCATTGGAACATTTAGAGCACACATAAAAAACATGATTAAGGGAGTAACAGAGGGTTTTACATACAAATTAAAGATAAGATATGCCCACTTCCCAATGAAAGTCTCAGTTAAAGGAAATGAAGTTATTATTGATAACTTCTTAGGAGAAAAATATCCAAGAAGAGCAAAAATCCTAGATGGCGTTACAGTTAAAGTTAGCGGTGAAGATGTAATTGTTACAGGAATTGATAAGGAGAAAGTTGGTCAGACTGCTGCAAACATTGAACAGGCAACAAAAATTAAAGGAAGAGATCCAAGGATCTTCCAAGATGGTATTTACATTGTGGAGAAGGCAGGAAAAGTGCTATAAGGTGATGCCATGAGTGAATTTAAAAGATTGATGAGAGTTAGATTCAAGCAAAAGATGAAAAAACCTAAATTCTTAAGACAAGAATGGTTCAGACACAAAAGATTAGGGGAGAAGTGGAGAAAACCAAAAGGGAGACACAGTGGGATGAGATTGCAACTAAAACACAGACCTGCAATTGTTAAAGTTGGATACAGAAGTCCTAAACTTGTTAGAGGTTTACACCCAAGTGGATTGGAAGATGTCCTCATTCACAATGTAAAGGAATTAGAAAAATTAGACCCAAAAACACAAGGGGCAAGGATTGCAGCAACAGTTGGAAAAAGAAAAAGAATTGAAATTATAAAGAGGGCAGAAGAGTTGGGTGTAAAAATACTCAACATTTCAGAAGAAAAACAAAAGGAACTCTTGGGCGTAAAAGGTGATTAAATATGGATGTTTCCGTTCAAAGAAGGATGGCTGCGGATATCTTAAAATGTGGACTTGACAGAGTATGGGTAGACCCGGAGAAGTTGGATTTAGTTAAAGCAGCAATTACGAAGGATGATATAAGGGCATTAATAAAAGATGGAGTAATTAAGAAAAAGCAAAAGAAAGGTATTAGTAGTGCAAGAACCAAAAAATTAAAAGAACAAAAAAGAAAAGGTAGAAGAAGAGGTCCTGGTTCAAGAAGAGGGGCTAAAGGAGCAAGAACTCCTAAAAAAGAAAGATGGATGAACACAATAAGACCTTTGAGAAAGTTGTTGAAAGAGTTTAGAGACAACGGGACAATAGACAGAGGAACATATAGAAAATTGTATAGAATGGCAAAAGGTGGAGCATTCAGAAGTAGAAGCCACATGCTCTTATACATGAGAGACCACGGTATTTTGGCTAAATAATTCAATTTTTAAGAATACTGTTTATTTAGTTAAAAAAATTTTCACATAATGGAGGTAAAAACATGGCACGTGATGCTAAATATAGGGTGCCTTTTAGGAGAAGAAGAGAAGGAAAAACAGACTTTAGGCAAAGATTGAAATTGTTGTTGTCAGAAAAACCAAGATTAGTTGCAAGAAAAACATTAAATCACATCATTGCACAGATTGTATTGTATGATGAAAAAGGAGACAAAACAGTTGTTTCAGCACATTCAAGAGAATTAATTAAATTAGGATACAAAGGACACTGTGGAAACCTTCCATCTGCATATTTAACAGGTTTGTTGTTAGGTAGAAAGGCAATTAGCAAAGGATACAAAGAGGCAGTTTTAGATATTGGTTTGCACAGGGCAACAAAAGGAGCAGCAATATTTGCAGTTCTTAAAGGGGCTTTAGATGCAGGTATGGAGATTCCATATGGAGAGGAAGTTATTCCAGATGAGGATAGAATAAGAGGGGCGCACATAAAGGCATATGCAGAACTTTTAAAGAATGAAGATGAAGAAAAATACAAGAGACAATTCTCAAAATACTTAGAAAAGGGATTAAAACCAGAGGAACTCCCAGAGCACTTTGATGAGATAAAGGAAAAAATCATGAGTTCGGAATTATAAGGGTGATAGGATGAACAGAAGATTTGACATCGAATCTTGGGAACCTAAAACAAAAGTCGGTAAGATGGTAAAAGAAGGGGCTATAACCGATATTGATTATATCTTAGATAACAACTTACCATTGTTGGAACCAGAAATTGTCGATATCCTCTTACCAGATTTAGAAGAACAAGTTTTGGATGTTAAATTAGTCCAAAGAATGCACAAATCAGGTAGAAGGGCAAGATTTAGAGCAACTGTTGTTGTTGGAAACAAGAATGGTTACGTTGGGGTTGGGATGGGTAAAGCAAAAGAAGTAGGGCCTGCAATAAGAAAGGCAATTGCTCAGGCAAAATTATCAATAATCAAAATAAGAAGAGGTTGCGGATCTTGGGAGTGTGGATGTGGATTGGCTCACTCAGTTCCATTTAAATCAAGAGGAAAATGTGGGAGTGTTGAGGTTGAGTTGATGCCTGCTCCAAGAGGTGTTGGTTTAGTTGCAGGTAATGTTGCAAAGGCAGTTTTAGGTTTAGCGGGGGTAAAAGACATTTGGACAAAAACATTTGGGGACACAAGAACAACATACAACTTCGCAATGGCTACATTTGAGGCCCTCAAAAACTTGAACTTTGTAAGAACATTAGATGAACACAAACAAAAATTAGGCGTCATTGAAGGTAAGACATTCTAACTTAAATTTTTGTTTTTTTCAATTTAATTTAATTAAAAAGGTGATGAAAACATGGCTTACGCAGTTGTAAGAGTGAGAGGTAGAGTAGGTGTTAGAAAAGACATCGCTGACACACTAAAAATGCTGAGATTGCACAGAGTAAATCACTGTGTAATAGTCCCAGAAACAGAAACATTTAAAGGGATGATAAACAAAGTTAAAGATTATGTAACATATGGAGAGATTGACAAGGACACATTAGTTAAGTTAATATTGAAGAGAGGAAGATTACCAGGAAATAAAGGGGTCGATGAAGAAACAATAAAAGAATTAATGAGCATGAGTGTGGATGAACTTGCTGAGAAAATAGCAAATGGTGAGATTAAATTAAAAGACACACCATTAAAGCCAGTATTTAGATTGCATCCCCCAAGGAAAGGTTTTGAAAGAGGAGGAATCAAAAAACCATTTACAGTTGGGGGAGTATTGGGATACAGAGGAGAAAAAATAAACGACTTAATCTTAAGAATGATTTAAATGGGTGATGGTATGATAAGAAAAAAGAAAAAAGTTAAAAAGATAAGAGGTTCAAGAACCTGCGGTTACGGTTCACACAAAAAGCATAGAGGTTCTGGTAGTAGGGGAGGTAAAGGTAGAGCAGGAGGACTCGACCACAAGTGGTCATATGTTATAAAATATGAACCAGGTAGATATGGTAAGTATGGTTTCAAAAGGCATCCAAGTTTAATTAAAGACCTTGAAACCATTAATGTTGGTGAGTTGGAAGAACTTGTATTGAAGAATAAAGATAAATTTGAAGTTGAAGACGGGAAAATCGTCGTTGATATAACAGAATTAGGCTTTGAAAAAGTCCTTGGTAAAGGAAAAATATCAACACCTATGATTATAAAGGCAGTTGAGTTCTCTGAAAGTGCAAAAGAAAAAATAGAATCTGCTGGTGGAGAGGTTGTTGAATTATAAATATGCAAAATACAACTTAACTATTCTAATTTTAATTTTTCTCATTTTTGAGTGTGATGAGTTGCAAAATAACACGACTAAATTTAGAGAAGGTAGAATCTTAAAAAATATTAAACTATTCTTATGTATGGATCCTTTTGTTGTTTTAATTATGTTGTTTTTATGTTGTTCTATTTTTGATCTGTATTTTTGGCATAATCTTTATTATTATGTTCTATAATGTTAATATTCAATAATATTTTTAGGATTCATAATTAATAGAATCAGTGGATAGTGCCGTTATGATATGATTATTTGTTGGGAATTTATCATATAGGGTTAATTAAGTTAAAAATATGCAAAAATAAGGTGATATTGTGGAGGAATTCCTACGTGGGATAAGGCCCATATTGGAAAAGATTCCAGAAGTAAAAAGTCCAGAAAGGGAAATTCCATTCAAAGAAAAATTAAAATGGACTGGAATTGTACTTGTTCTTTATTTCATAATGGGAACTATTGACGTCTATACTGGAGGGGCAGAAATTCCAGCAATATTTGAATTTTGGCAAACCGTTACAGCATCAAAGATGGGAACCCTGATAACTCTTGGTATTGGGCCAATTGTTACAGCAGGAATTATAATGCAGTTGTTAGTTGGTTCCGAACTTATAAAGTTAGATTTGTCAAATCCTGAAAATAGGGCATTGTTCCAAGGGGTTCAGAAGTTATTTGCAATAGTATTGTGTTTTGTTGAGGCAATTATGTTCGTTGGGGCAGGGGCATTTGGGGCATTAACTCCAACGATGATGTTAGTACTCATTCTGCAGTTGGCATTGGGAGCAATATTATTGATTTATTTGGATGAAATCGTTTCAAAGTATGGTATTGGTTCAGGTATTGGGTTGTTTATTGCCGCAGGGGTTTCCCAAACAATATTCGTTGGAACCTTTGGTCCCGAAGGTTATTTGTGGAAGTTCTTCAACTCATTGGTTACAGGGGTGCCAAATATTGAGTATATCTTACCAATACTTGGTACAATATTAGTTTTCTTGGTTGTTGTCTACGCAGAGAGTATGAGGATTGAAATCCCACTTGCCCATGGGAGGATTAAAGGGGCAGTGGGTAAATACCCAATAAAATTCATCTACGTCTCAAACCTTCCTGTAATTTTAGCAGCAGCGTTATTCGCCAACATCCAATTGTGGGGAATGTTTTTGGAAAAGATGGGCATTCCAATCTTGGGACATTATGTAAATGGGAGAGCAGTTGATGGAATCGCTTACTATCTATCAACACCCTATGGAATAACAAGCGTTATAGCAGATCCACTACATGCAATAATCTACACATTGGCAATGATAACATTCTGTATCTTCTTTGGTATATTCTGGGTCGAGACGTCAGGACTTGATGCAAAATCAATGGCAAGGAGAATTGGAAGTTTAGATATGGCAATTAAAGGGTTTAGAAAGAGTACAAAGGCAATAGAGCAAAGATTAAGGAGATACATAAAACCAATAACTGTCATGAGTTCTGCATTCGTTGGGCTTTTAGCGGCATTGGCAGATTTCACTGGGGCATTAGGCGGAGGTACAGGAGTTTTAATTACCGTATCCATTGTATATAGGATGTATGAACAACTGTTACAAGAGAGAATTACCGAACTTCATCCAACAATTGCAAAACTCTTAAATAAAAGATAAAACATTATAAAAGGAAGTTGTAAATCTATATCTCAGAACAACCATAATACAATTTTTTAATTTTATATTAATTCCATCACTATTTTCAGCAAATTATATAAAATAAAATTTTGCATAAATAAAAACTCTGCTAAAGATTCAGTAAGGTGAGAGTATGAGAAACAAGGTTGTTGTTATAACGGGAGTTCCAGGAGTTGGAGGAACAACATTAACACAAAAAACAATAGAGAAATTAAAAGAGGAAGGTGTAAAATACAGGATGGTAAATTTCGGAACAATCATGTTTGAAGTTGCAAAGGAAGAGGGATTAGTTGAGGACAGAGATCAGATGAGAAAGTTGGATCCAGATACACAAAAGAGAATACAAAAATTAGCAGGAAGAAAAATTGCAGATATGGCAAAAGAGAGTAACATTATAGTAGATACTCACAGTACAGTTAAAACACCAAAGGGTTATTTAGCAGGATTGCCAATTTGGGTTTTGGAAGAATTAAACCCTGATGTCATAGTTGTTGTTGAGACCTCAAGTGATGAGATATTGATGAGAAGGTTGGGAGATGCAACAAGAAATAGGGATATTGAATTAACATCAGATATTGACGAGCACCAATTCATGAATAGATGTGCAGCAATGGCTTATGGGGTTTTAACAGGAGCAACTATTAAGATTATTAAAAACAAGAATGGCTTATTAGATAAGGCTGTTGATGAATTGATTTCAGTTTTGAAGTAATTTTATATTTAATTTTTAAAAAATTCTTAAGGGGATATAGATGTTTGATTTTATTTTTGATATTTTTTATAAAACCTTGGATGCAGTATTTATGCCACTGATAGAACATTTGCATCCTGCTATTGCAATATTAGTCATTGCTTTTTTAGTGTCTTTCATCATAAACCTTGCAACAAAACTACTCGTTGACCAAAATAGGATGGCGGAATTAAAAAAGGAGATCCAAGAATTCCAAGTAAAATATAAAAAAGCCATGAAAAATCCAGAGATGATGCAGAAGTTGCAAGAGGAACAGCAAAAAATGATGGAAATGCAAATGGAAATGATGAAGATGAGTTTTAAGCCAATGATATATACATGGATTCCGATTATAGCAATTTTTGCATATTTGAGGCATGTTTATGGTTATGGAGGGGTTTTTCACACACTATATCCAGATTGGAATGGAGTTGTTGTTCATCTTCCATACATACTGTCAAAAGTTCTATTTGTTTCATTTTGGCATTATCTTGGAAGTATATTTTATAAAGGTGGCTTTGGAATTGTTTCCAATGCTACATTGGGTTGGCTTGGGTGGTATATACTTTGTTCAATGGCAACGTCTATGGTTTTAAGGAAGGTTATGGGAATAAAATAAATGTTCAATAAAATGTCACAAATCTGCACAACTCAATAAATTATATATATTTTTTATTTTTTAATTATATGTATAGTCAAATGACTACATATAGTCAAGTAAAACAACAGGTGATATTATGAGGCAGTTAGTGGCTTTAATGAGTTTGCTGGTAATAGGAGGAGCTTATGCGTTTAACGAAACCGCAGTTTTGGATAATATAAATCAAACATTGGAATGTCCCATAAATGGAATATGCCCTCACTATATAAATGGAACATGTCCTCAAGAACAGTGCAAAAACATATGTTATTACAGTGGGGAACATTATAGAAACCATGAAAACTGCTGTGGAAATTCATTCAAATATATGCATAGACATGGATGGCAAAATTGTTATTCCGATTTAATAATTAATATTTAAATACTACCAAAAACAAAAATAAATTATAAAATATGGTGATGAACATGTGGAAAAAGTTAATATTCCTACTCTCTTTGATAGCACTCCCCATAGTTTCAGCAACAGAAGTGGTTTTAGTTAGCGACAACGCTGCTGATAAAGCATGTGCGGTTGAGGTTGCAAATACATTGAATGCAACAATAATAACAACAGAATGGGGAATTTACAACGAAAACTTGATTGATGAAATATTGGCATTAAACCCGGAAAAGGTTATTGTAATTGGGGGACCAGTGGCAGTTGCTGAAAACTACACAACAAGATTGGAAAATGCAGGAATTGAGGTTGAGAGGGTTTGGGGAAAGACAAGATACGAGACAAATGCAAATGTAACTTTAAGATTCCAACACCAATTCAGAACTGCTTATGGAGATAATGCAACTGTCTGCGTTTGCCATGGGTTAGATGATATTGCATTAAATGAAACAATGGAAAAAATTAGGGATGGGCATTGTTTAATGTTATTAACAAATGGGGTAAACTTATCTGTTGAACCAACAAGATTGCAATTAAAAATCCACAAAATAGAGGTTGTTGAAAATCCAATCTGCCAGTTCTGCAACCATTCAGGGATTGCTAATATGTTGATGCAGAGAGGATTTAAGGTTGAAGTTGATAAGATTCCAGAAGATAGGGTAAAATTAATGTTGCAAAACAGAATTAAAACAATGGAAATGAAAATTAAAATATTAAAAAATAGGGGTGTAGATACCTCAGAATTAGAGAGCAAATTGAATGAAGTAGAGGAGTTAATGAACCAAAACAGATACCAAGATGCATACAGAATAATGGTTCAACTTCAAGGGGAACAGATGGCAATGGTTAGGTTGCATTTGCACCCAATGGGGCATGGAATGGCAAAAGGAATGGGAAATAAAATGGAAGGAAACGTCCCACATATAAACTATAAAAATACCAACGCATCAGGAAATGAGAATGTCCCACACATCTACCACCAAAACATGAATAATAGTGGCATGACAAATGCACAACACTAAAATTTCTTTTTTTATTTCTTATTTTTTTAAATTTTAAATGGGGGATATTATGAGAGGTTTTTTAAAATTAGCGGTTGTATCCTTAATAGTTTCTACGGTTCTTTTATCAGGATGTGTAACTCAAAATATGGAAAATGCTCAGATGCAGAATAACCAAATTGATTACCATCAAAACCAAATGGGTATGGAAAAGGGAAGAATAGTGGGAAATAATGGGGATGTAAATGTTAGTTTAATATGTGAAAACATCGACGCATTCCCAAAACAACCAATAAGTGAAGAAGAAAAGAAAGGATTAATTGAGATGAGGGAAGAGGAAAAATTAGCGAGAGATGTTTATTTAACGTTATATAATAAATGGAAATTGCAGATATTCAAGAACATTGCTGAGAGCGAGCAAACCCATACAGATTCAGTTAAATATCTCTTAGATAGATACAACATTCCAGACCCAGTTGAAAGTGATGAAGTCGGAAAATTCTCAAATCCAAAATTTGAGGAGTTGTATAATAAGTTAGTTGAGAAAGGTAGTAAATCAGTGGTTGATGCATTGACAGTTGGAGCAACTATTGAGGATTTAGATATTGCTGACCTAAAAAATTGGATAAGCAAAACTGATAATGAGGATATAAAATTTGTTTATGAAAACTTAATGAGAGGTTCAAGAAACCACATGGGGGCTTTTGTTGGAATGTTGGAGAGATATGGAGCAAATTACACACCTCAATACATAAGCAAGGAGGAATATGAGCAAATAATAAGTAGTTCAATGGAGAGGGGATACAATAGGTGAGGAATATGAGAAAGTTATTTGCTATTTTTTTACTTTTTTCCTTTTTAACATTCTCTTTTGCATGGGATGACTGTCCCTATGGAAGAGTAAATTGCACATATCCGGGAGAGTGTGGGAGATATGTAGATACAAACAATAACAACATCTGCGACCACAGTGAACCAGCACCTACAACCAGTCCTAATTTAAATACAAATAATGCAAATATGGAACTAACAGAAGAATTGATTGATGAATATGTCAATATATCTGGTAAAGATTTAAAATCATACACTATAAAAGAAATTTGCGATAAATATAACATAAATCCAAACTGTTTAAAGGAAAAATTAAAAATTAATGTTCCTGATGATACAACATTTGATGAAATAAAAAAGATTTATGGTATTTCTCCAAGTGTTGTTAAAGAGGCAATCGTTGAGTGTATGATTGAAGAGGGAAAGATTAAGTTGAATATAACTCAAAATACATCAAATTTAAACTACAACTTAGATAATAAAAATGATTCCATTGTAGATAAAATAATATCCTTCTTATTTTCAACAATTAATTTAAGAGACCTATTATTTGGGTGGTTGTAAATGGATAAAATTCAGATATTGAGGAAAATTTCCCAAACATTCTTTTTTATTTATTTTGTTTCCTTAAGTAGTTTTTGTTTATGCTTCTTTGGAGTAATAGAAAAGTTTATTTTAAAAGGGACAGTTGGGCAGTTAATTGTTAAGTTAATTGTAATTGTTCTTTTAACTTTAATATTAGGCAGGATTTTTTGTGGCTGGATGTGTCCATTGGGTTTTTTGTTTGAGTTATCTTATAAATTAAGGGCAAAGTTATTCAAAACAAAGAAACTTCCAACAGTTAATGAGAAAATTCACAACAAATTAATTTATTTAAAATATATAATATTAATTGCTTCTCTGATTTTAACATATCATTTCTTAACTTATGCATTCTGCCAAGTATGTCCAATTGGATTTTTAACAAATCTTTATGGAACAGTTATATCTTTTATAATATTAATTATATTTATAATTGCCTCTTTCTTTATTCCAATGGCATTTTGCAGGTATTTCTGCCCATTAGGTGCATTTTTATCAATATTTTCAATAAAGCCATTATTTCAACTAAAAACAAATAACAACTGTGTTAGATGTAAGTTGTGCGAGTTTAAATGTCCAATGCAGATAAAAATAACAGAAAAAATAGACCAAAAAGAGTGTATAAGGTGTTTTGAGTGTAAAAGTGCTTGTAGAAAAGGAGATTTATCATTTTCCCACATTTTCAAAAAGGAAAATTAATAAAATTACAATTATTTTTTATGAATAATTGCATATATTTTGTATGCAAAATTGTTTAATTTTTATATTCTATTTTTTAAATAATTAGTTAAAAATCTTTTTATATTCAAAGTTTAAAATATATATTATGAGATTTTGAGGATTTACCCAATATTTGTTGTTTTTAAAAAATTAATTGGCAAAATCTTCGGTTTTGTCATATAATAAAACGACATTCATTTTAAATGGTGGAATTATGGACAAAATGCAGATATTAAGAAAAATCTCTCAAACATTCTTTTTTATACGTGCAATGATTATTACTGGTTTTTATTTAAGCATTATAGAGTTTGTTGGGAGGTTTATTTTAGGAGTGGGTAAATATACTAATTTAAGAATTGTTGCTATGGTGTTGGCAATTATTGCTGGGAGAGTATTTTGCGGGTGGATGTGTCCTTTTGGATTTTTATTTGATTTGGTTTATAAAGCAAGAGTAAAAATATTCAAATTAAAAAAATTACCAACTGTTCCAGAGTACATACATAATAAATTGAAGTATTTTAAGTATGTTGTATTGATTTTGGTAGTTTTAGCGTATTTATTTGGAGTTAGGACGTTTGATTTATATGTATTATCATACTCATTGTTGGCTTTGTTTTTGATTTTAGGTTTTATTTATCCAATGTTCTTCTGCAGATATGTCTGTCCAGTGGGGGCATTGTTGAGTTTATTCGCAAGATTCTCAATCTTTAAATTAAAACTTGATGAAGATAAATGCGTAGGTTGTAAATTGTGTGAAAGAAAATGCCCAATGCAAATAAAAATAACAGAAAAAATAGACCAAATGGAATGTATAAGATGCTTTGAGTGTATGAGTGCATGTAGAAAAGATGCCATTAAATTTGGAAGGTGATTATTTATAAACAATCTCACTGTCTCCAGGTGGGAGAACTCTTAAGATGTCTTCATCATCAACATCATATTCCTTAAAGATATTCTTTAACTCCTTAACCAATTCACTCTTCTTTTTATTGGATGGTTTTAACAAAACCCATTTTTTGAAGTTCTTTTTTAGTGTATTTAGAGGAGATGTAGTTAACCTTAAGGCATCATCGTATTCAATAACGCCTATTCCCAACTCCAATGGGACATTCCTTATGAAGTTCCTCTTTCCCCTAATCACAAATGCCCCCTTCTTTAAATACTCTCCACTCTCTGCTGTTTTTGATATCTGCTCTGGCTTTACCCAGTATGTATCTAATGCCCCCCAGCCAAGTTTCCATGCTCTTGAGTGAGCAACAGAGAACTTTGCAACCTCGTTTAATGTCTCTTCATCAACAATTCTTTTGTTGGTTTTGATGACCGTGAAAGGAGCCCCTTCTATCTGTGCATGGAACACGATATCATCATCTTCAGTATATTTTTTTATGAGGAGTTCATTTGTCACTGCATCCTTACCGGCAATAACTAAAAATCCATTTATTACAGTCCATTTGAATTTTTCATACCATTTTCTTTCTTTTCTCTCTTTCTTTTTAATTTTTTCTTTTTCTTTTAGTTCTTTTAATTCAATTTCTTCCTTCTCTTTTAATTCCTCTATCTTTTTTTCGGTTAGTTTTATTGCCTCCTTAATCCCCTCAAGTTTACCTTTTAGTTTTTTGGATTTGGTGTAATAAGTTTCTGCATTCTCAAAGGCATTTTTTCTAATATCTAAGGATACATTTTTCTCTATTTTTCTATCTCCGTAATCAGCAGACAATTTTATAACGATCTCTCCATTTTTTTCATTTATATTCTGTATCAATCCCAATACGGGATGGTCTTTATGCTCTTTTATTATTTTCTTTATCTTATACCAGTCCATCTTTTCTCTGGCATTTCTTAGGGTATTTAATATTTCATCCACCAACATGTAATTTGCATATATCAAATCTCCCTTCTCCTGATTTTCTTGCATATCCTTTTCATATTTTTCCAACGTCTCCCACTGCGTTTTTAAAATCCTCTCCTGCTTTTTTATTAATTTTTGCAGTTTTGACTCTTCTTTTTTAACCTCGACTTTTACCATAAACTGTGCAAAATAATCATCCAATGCCTCTAAAAACTCCCCATATTCCTTCTTTTCAAAATCCCCATACTTCTTTAAATTTATTGGAACCACATCGACATATTCTCCATCTTTTATAATTATTTGCGGTTTTTTGTTGTTGAATACATCATTAAATAAATCCTTTGTGGCATCAAAGAGTTTTCTTATTTCATCATCACTTAAATCCTTCTTACTTTTATCTACATTCGCCCTCTCACAAATCTCCTCTGCATAGAGTCCAGCAAGTCCAAAAATCCTCGATATGATTCTTACACATTCAGTATCTTTATTATTTATGAAATAATCCCTAAAAATATCATAAGCAACTGAATAATCCAAATTGTATGGATTCAAATCCCTCTGTGGTGGGAATTTGTAAAATTCCTTTGGAATAATGTTTCTTGTGCTCCATCTTCCCATTTTTAAGGGCATGATTATTCTATCCTCTTTATCCAATAAAACTACATTCCCATCTCCAAACAACTCAACAACCAACTTATAAACTGTTTCATTCCATTCAAATGTAATAATAACAATCCTATCAAAATCAACTTGCTCTATCTTTGTTATTTTTATATTTTTTAGGTATTTCCTGAGAAGCATTGCAAAAGATGGTGGATTTTTTGGCTTTTTTCTCTCATAGTTTGTCATTGTTATATACTTATATTTACCAATACCAATTGCAATTTCTCTCGTTCCAATTTCCGGAATATGGATTTTTAAAATCAATTCCTTTCCATCTTCTCTTTCTATTAAAAATGTCTTATCCAACTTTCCATTTATTATTACCTTTTGAAGTTCATTAACAGCAACGTTAATATCTATATTTGTCATTTCTGTTTTCATGATTTCACCAAAATTTATTTATCTTGTGTCATTGATAATTATTAAATGAATGCAATAAGTTTAAATTAAAAATATAATAATCCTAAATTAATTTGGGGGCATTATGGGATTTTTAGACAAAATTTTGGCAGTTTTGGTATCCATATTAATGATAGGACTTACAATTTATACTGGCATACAAATAGAACTCTACACATATATAAAACTGGAAAATCTGAGTTTGTTGGAGGATTTAAATTTTACTGATTCTATGTTTGTAGATGAACTAAATAAAACTTTTAAAATATATCCAAAAATGAATAAATTCCCAAGGAATTATTATGAAGTTGCAGATAGGATGTATCCTGATGTTAAAGTTAAGAATATAAAATCCCTATACACAATACTGAAAAATATAAAACTTCCAGCATATAAAAAGGAATACTACGACTGCTCAGAGGCCTCATGTCAATTAGAGTGGATTTTAGAAGGTTATGGATTTAAAAGTTATATAGCAGAATCACCCAATCCACCACCTGGGAATAATCTCTCAAATGCAGGGCATATGTGGGTTATTGTTGGATTGGATAATGGAGATTTGGTTGCCATTGAGAGTACATATTTAACTAAGAACCATTACCATCCACCGGGTATAATAATGGGCAATAATAGAAAGTATTTAGAATACTCCTACTTATACCAAATGTATCTTGATTATTTAAATAAGTATTTAAACGGCAATTATATATTACCTAAAAATTTTGATGATTTTATTGGGCATTACCTAAACCCACCAATTGATGATAATTATTTAAATGCATTGAGTGACTATTACTACAACCCATCAAAATTGTATGATAATCCAGAAGAGTATGTTTTGGGAGAAAAGCATGGAAATGTTATTTACTATATTCCAATATCTCAGTTTGATTGGTGGAATCATCCAGAAAATAAGAACATCAAAGAGTTATTTGAAAATAATTAAAAATAAAAATTAAAATAAAAATAAAAGCGTGATAGAATGATTGAAGAGAATATAATTAATGCACTAAAAGAAAAAGTTAAGGAATTAACTGGAAAGGACTTTGAGATAAAGTTGGATGAGCCTCCTTCAGTAGAGTTGGGAGATTACTCAACAAATATATCATTCCAATTGGCGAGAGAATTAAGAAAACCTCCAATGGTAATTGCTGAGGAAATAGCAAAAAGTTTGAGTATAGAGGGTGTTGAGAAGATTGAGGCAGTAAACGGATACATAAATTTCTTTATAAACTATAAAGATTTCTCAAATGAAGCAACCAAAGAAATTATAGAAAAAAATGAAAACTATGGAAAAGGGGAAAAGAAAAACATAAAGGTAATTTTAGAGCACACATCAGCAAACCCTAATGGGCCTTTGCATATTGGGCATGGGAGAAATGCGATAATAGGGGATAGTTTAAAGAGGGTTTTGGAGTTTGCTGGGTATGATGTTGAGACGCACTACTATGTAAATGATATGGGAAGACAGATGGCTATTGTTGTGTTTGGGATAGATAAGTTTGGATTAAACAACAAAAAGCCAGACCATGCAATTGCAGAGGTCTATATTGAGGCAAATAAATACCTTGAGGAGCATCCAGAGGAAGAGGAAAAAATATTAAATTTGATGAAAGAATATGAAGATGCATGTGAGAAGAACATTGAAAATGAGATAACTGAAAAATTCAAAAATGCAGTAAATCATGCCTTAAAAGGGATAAAAGGAACATTAAAAAACATAAACATAACACACGACATATTTGTCTGGGAGAGTTCATATATAAGGAATGGAATGGTAAAGGAAATTATAGAAAACCTCATGAAAACTGGAAAGGTTGTTAAAGAGGATGTTTATAAACTTGATTTGTCTGATTTTGGAATAGAGAAGAAGTTGGTTTTAGCGAGAGCAAATGGAACAAGTTTGTATTCAACAAGAGACATAGCGTATCACGTAGATAAAATGGAAAATTGTGACATTGCAATTGATATTTTAGGAGCAGACCATAAACTTACAGCAGAGATGGTTAAAGGGGCATTAAAATTACTTGGCTATGATGTCCCTGAGGTTGTGTTTTATGAATTCATTTCCCTCCCAGAAGGTTCTATGAGTACAAGAAGAGGAAGGTTTATAAGTGTTGATGAACTCTTTGAGGAGGCAAAGAGAAGAGCATTGGAGGAAGTTAAAAAGAGGGGAATAACGGATAATGAAGAAGAGATAGAAAAAATAGCAACCATAATTGCAGTTGGTGCAGTGAGATACAACATTGTCAGAATCTCTCCAGAAAAATCAATGGTATTCAAATGGGAAGATGCCCTTGACTTTGAGAAGGTTGGATGTCCAGTTATTCAATACGCCCATGCAAGATGTTGTAGAATTTTGGAGAAGGTTGAGATTGAAAGTAATGAAGATTTATTTAACTATGAGTTAGATAACAGTGAGAAAATATTGATAAAGACGCTCTCAAAATTCCCAAAAATTGTTGAAAAAGCGGCGGAGAGTAGAAGACCACACATAATTGCAAATTATGCCTTAGAGGTTGCACAGGCATTCAACAAGTTCTATGGAAATTGCCCAATATTAAAAGAGGAAGATGATGTTAAAAAATCCTCAAGAATAAAAATGGTAGAAGCAACTAAAATTGTTATAGAGAATGCCTTAAAATTATTGGGTATTGATTGTCCTGGTAAAATGTAATTATTTAAAAGAGGATACCGAGCGAAGCGAGGCATCCTATCCCATTTGTGTCCAAGTAAGATGTAATTTACTTTATCTTTTTGATAATTCCAAAAATTTCTGGTGAAACAATGAAAGTCCTAATTATTGACAATATTGACTCATTTGTTTGGAATTTAGTTCAATACGTAGGGACTTTAGGATATAAAGTTAAGTTAGTAGATAATAAAATCACATTAGAGGAAATAAAGAAAATAAATCCAGATAGGATAATAATCAGTCCAGGACCAAAAACACCAAAAGAGGCAGGGAACTGCATAAAAATCATTCAAGAGATAGATGATATCCCAATTTTAGGAGTTTGTTTGGGGCATCAGTGTATTGTTGAGGCATTTGGTGGAGAGGTTGGGAGAGCAAAGCACATCATGCATGGAAAAACAAGCAGAATTGAGCATGATGGGGAAGGGATATATAAAGGTATCCCAAATCCATTTTATGGGACAAGGTATCATTCTTTAGTTGCTTATGAAGTTCCAGATGAGTTAAAAATAACCGCAAAGAGTTTAGATGATGGGTATGTTATGGGAGTTAGGCATAAGAAATTGCCAATTGAGGGCGTTCAATACCACCCAGAGAGTGTCTTAACTCACTCAAAAGAAATCCCATTTCCAAAATTGGGACTAAAATTAATTAAAAACTTCATAGAGGGCTAAAAATGGATGTCTATGAAATTTTATTCCGAAAATGTTTGGAATATGAAGTTTTATTGGATGATGAAAAAGTTCCATTGTGGAAATTAAAAAAAGAGGATATTGATAAAGTTAATTTTGGTTTACCATGGGAGAATTTACAGGATTTGGCAATATATCTATATGAATTAAAGAAAGAACAGCAGAGGTCAAAGGAATTAATTAAATGTGATATATCTGAGATTCTTGTGGGTATTGCCTTTCTAAAATCAGAAAAATCTAACTCATTGATTGCAGATGAAACTTTGGGAATAAATACGTGTTTAAATTATTTGAGTGAGTTAATCACTGCGAGGATAAACTGCATAACAAGATACTACTATCTAATGAAAAAACCTCACAATACAGATATTTTTGATGAGATAATTTTAAAATTCCCCCAGAAGAAAGATGTTAGAGCAAAGAATATCAATGATTTAAAGGAAATCGTATATAGATTAAAGGATTATTTTGAATAAATTTAAAAATTCATGAGAAAGAATGGTATTGTTGAGCATATCATTGCCACGCCTATCAAAATTGCAAGGAGTTTTCTTTTATCCATTACCTTCCCTCCACAGTCGAATATGGTCAAAACTTTTTAGAAAAAGATTTTATTGTTCAGCATCCTCTCTTATGTAGCAATTCTAAATATGACTTTCTTTCTAATCTGTCTGAACTTATATTTAAACTTTTCAGTATATTCATGAGTAGATTTAAGGTAGTGTCTTTTTCTTTTTCATCTTTAATAGTTTTTTCTAACTCCAAATAAAGCCCTACACCATCAACATTGTCAATAGATACCTCAATATCTCCTTTTTTGTATATCTCCCTAATCTTCCTTATTGGTGGAACTTTTTTGAATCCCAATTTTTCAAGGATTTTTTCCATTTTATACCCATTTTCTATTTTAACCTCAATCTCCTCTCTCGTTTTTGATATTTTGTCAATTTTTGGACCTTTATAGGTTATAAACCATAAGTTGTTTTCTTTTCTTATCCTCAACGCCTCATCCGTCTTTGCAAAATCCCTATCAATCCCATTAAAATAAATATCTACTTGTTCTTTAACCTCTTTCTTTTCAAATCCAAGGTCTTTTAATATTTTTTTTATGTTTTCCAGTTCATCTTCATTTATCTTTGCCTTTATCTCAACCTCTATCATAAAACCACCTTAAAGAATTATCAATTTTTTAACGGTATCTTTTAGTTTCTCCCTCAACTCATCAATATCTACATTCTCAATAACAAGCCAAATTATTACATCTTCATTATCCTTTTCGAGTGTTGTTGATAATATATTACCATTTATTTCTGATATCTTTGATGTTATCTCTGCCAACAAGCCAATCCTATCCTTTGCTATAATCTGCACTTTTATTATTGATAAGTTTATCTCCCCCTTTTCAATCAGATATCTGCCATCTTTTGTTAATTTTATTCCCCCTTTTTTCCCTTTTTTTGTCTCAACTAACCCCAAATCCCTCAAAGTTCTTATATGTCTATCTATATTTTTTGGATGCATATTTAATTTTTCTGCAATCTCCTTTGTTGTTGAGTAGGTTTTTAAAAGTTCCATAATCTCTTTTGTTAATCCGCTAACCTTCATCTTTTCACTTTTGAAAATATTTGTTTATTTTGTTATGGTTGTCTGATTTAAAAACTCATCTAAAAATTCAATTCCTCCTCCATAGTTTATACTCTTTGGATGTATTGAGAGATAGAATAAGTATTTAGACATTTTATAATCAAATTCCGCTATAGGAAACACAATTCCTGTAAAACTTTTTGGTAAATACCATGTATATTCCCTATTTTCTATTGGAATCTTTCCTGTTTTTGTTATAATATAATTCTTCGTTATAATTGTTAAGTTGTAGGATAGCATAACATTTTCAGCATCCTTTGAAACTTCGTATCTTGGTGGTATGATATAAGATATATTATTAAATCCACAAGCATTCAATATTTCCAATGATTTTTTAATTTTTTCTTTTGCAACCTCTTTATTGCAGTTAAATTCACCATCTATATGGTTGTAGCCATGCAGTTCGATATGGTATCCTTTATCTTCCAATTTATGAAGAAACTCAACAAATTTCGGATAATTTTTTAAATTGTATCTATTGTTGTGGTTTACTATGACAAATAAATATGTTCTATTTTGATAGTGGTATTTATCTATTATCTTCACAATTTCCTTCAACTCATTATAGTACAGGGGACTCACGTCATGCACTAAGATTATGGGTTTGTGGGTATATACATTATTTTTAAAATTCGGGGGTTTGGTATTTAAGTTTATCTTTTCATCTATATATATAACTTTGTAAATGCCAAATATAAGTAAAATCGGAAGTAGCATATAGAGCAATCTCAATATCCCACCTTTTAAATCAAAAAACTTATTACATTTCGCTCATCTTCAAGTATCATTACCTAACATGATTATAAGTAATTCAGAGAACCAATTCGATTTATAGTTGCATATAAATGTATAGAAGTTTACATATAGGTGGAGATTTTTTTCGACTAATGCCTCGATGTTTTCTTAGATAAGGTTTGATTATCGAATGGAAGCATTCGCAGTTATATTCCGTTAGAGTATTCCCTCGATGCGTGATTAACTGTTAAATGATTAGAAATCTTTTTATGTAAAACATCTCTCCTAAAGGTATTCGCCTTTTAGCGAATATAGTTCCAGTTAGGTCGTTAAAGTGTCTTTTACACGAATTACATCTGTATCTTTACAACATCTTTCGAACCACAATATGGGCAAGTATATCTATCACTCCATCTAATCTCCCTTATAATTGCAATACACTCCTCATCCTTTGGTATGAATAACTTATATACTTCGACGCTCATAAGATTATATATTGCGATTATTATTTATAATTATTATTTATATATGTAATTGTAAGTGAAGATGAGTGTACATTAATATGGATATATATTTCTTATTATCATTTTGGTGATAGTATGCTAACTCATGTTGATGAAAAAGGAGTTAAAATGGTCGATATTTCAAAAAAAGAAGATGTTGAGAGAGTGTGTGTTGCAGAGGGATATATAAAATTGAAATCATCCACAATAGAGTTGATAAAGAAGAATGAAATTGTTAAGGGGGATGTTCTAACAACCGCACAAATAGCAGCGATGATGGGGGTTAAAAACACCCCCAACTTAATTCCAGCATGCCATCCTTTGCCCATAACTTCTGTTAAAGTTGATTTTGAGATTTTTGACGACAAAATTAAGACAACAGTTGAAGTAAAGACAACCTACAAAACAGGCATTGAGATGGAAGCATTGACTGGGGTTTCTATTGCTTTATTAACAATATGGGATATGGTTAAAAGTGTGGAGAAGGATGAAAATGGAGGGTATCCAAACACCGAAATCTATGGAATAAGGGTTGTGAAAAAG
The DNA here is from genome assembly GCF_000243455.1 of Methanotorris formicicus Mc-S-70. NCBI lineage: Archaea > Methanobacteriati > Methanobacteriota > Methanococci > Methanococcales > Methanocaldococcaceae > Methanotorris > Methanotorris formicicus. The sequence continues at coordinate 28,174 of NZ_AGJL01000012.1, forward strand.
GTTAAAAAATGAATAATGTTTAATGTTTTATTTGGTAAAGTGGTGTTGTATAGTTGTTTGTGAAATTCTCTGCTTTTATTCAATCACAACAAATTTTTGAAAGAACAATAATTAAGGGCAAAATTCCAAATAATACCCAATCATACTCTTTAATTTTATGAAAGATACGGTCATTTATAACGCAAACGACTATGTCTTCAGTCAGTGGTGGTTTTATGGAGTTTGAATTGTGGATTAGGATGATAAAAGAAAGTATAGAAAAAAAGAACATAGATCCCTGGAATATAAATATAGCGGAGATTGCTGATTTGTATATGGGCAAAATAAAGGAACTTAAAAGATTTGATATAAGGTTATCTGCCGATGTTATTCTTGTTGGGGGGATTTTGCTGAGAATGAAGTCGGAGGTACTTTATGGTGAATGTGAGATTGCCAATGAAGAATATGGGGATGAATTTTATGAGGATTATGATGATTACTATAATTATGATGAAGATAATGAAGATGTAAAGATAACCCCGCCAGTGAGAAGACCACCAGCAAAGGTTAATAAAGAAAAAATAACCTTAGATGATTTGATAAAGACATTGAAGGATGAACTGGAAAAGGTAAAAAAGAAGAAAATAAAAAAAAGCAAAAGCAATAAAAAATCTGTAATTTTAGAGGATGTGCAGGATATTGTTGAAGAGTTGATTGAAGAGGACGATATTTCTGATATTATTGAAAAACTTTTGGATGACTTAAGAAGGGAAAAAATCATGGTATTTCAAAAAAAGTTCTCGTCAAAAGAGGATAAAGTTAAGTATTTCCTCCCCTCATTATATTTGGCTAATGATGGAAAGGTTGAACTTATTCAGGAGGAGTTATTTGAGGATTTAATTGTTAAATTAAAGGAATAATGGACAATAAAAACCCCAGAGAGGATGTTGAGCGATTTAAAATTAGTTATGGTTTAAATAATCATTAAAAAATTCGCATACAATCATACTCTATCCCGTTTGGATGCTACCTTTTTAAAAGGTTGCGATTTGATTATTAAATTAAAGGAATAAAAGGTGATTAAATGGACATTATAGAGAAAATCATGAACATTGGAGAAAAGGAAGGATTTGAAGTTGAGATTTTTATTTCAAAAGGAATTTCTTCATCAATTGATTTAGATGGGGAAAGTGTAGATAGTGTAGAGTTGTCAAAGGACTTTGGGATTGGAGTTAGAGTCATAAAAAATAGTAAGATTGGTTTTGCATATTCAAAAAAAGAGGATACTGAGGTAGTATATAAAGCAATGAAAAATTTAGTTGAAGATAAGTTTGTTTCATTTGCAGAAAAAGAAAAGTTTAAGGAACCAAAGGGGATTTTTTACAAAGATGTTTTGGAATTGAGTGAGGAAGAAATGTTAGGTGATTTGATTTTAATGAGAGATATTGCAAAGGATGAAGGTGTTATTGTAACTGGTGGAGGAGTTTCTAAGAGTTATGAATACAATAGAATAGTTAATTCCAATGGGGTTGATGTTGAGGAGGAATTTACTTATTATTCCGCATATTTATCTGTTATATATGAAAATGAGACTGGTTATGAGGGCTTAACGAAAACAAAAATATTTGATGTAGAAAATATAGCAAAAAAATCTGTTGAATTAGCAAAGAAATCAGCAAATGGGAAAACGATAACCTACGAAGGAGAAATTATGTTAAGTCCAAGAGCATTGAGTTCTCTCTTAGCGTACACATTAATACCTTCATTTAGTGCAGAAAATGTGCAGAGAAATAGATCTGTTTTAAAGGATAAGTTAGGAGAAGAAGTATTTGGGGAGAATATAACCATAATAGATGATGGAACATTAGACAATGCAAATCACTCATCAAAAGTGGATGGGGAAGGTTGCCCAACAAAAAGGACAGTTTTGGTTGAGAATGGGGTGTTAAAGAGTTATTTGTATGATATAAAAAGGGCAAATATTGAAGATAGAGATTGCACAGGAAATGGGATGAGGGGCTATAGTTCTCTCCCATATATATCCCCATCAAACTTCATCATTGAGTCTGTGGATAAATTGGAGAACTTTGACAACTATGTTTATGTGAATGGAGTTATTGGCTCCCACACATCAAATCCAATAACAGGAGACTTTGTAGTTGAGGTTCAAAATGCATTTATGGTCAAAAATGGAGAGGAGATTCCTATTAAAAAAGGTCTTTTGTCTGGGAACATCTTTGAGTGTTTAAAGGAGGCGATACCATTAGATGATGTTGAACAGAGAGGAAGGCTGATTTCTCCTTCATTGGTTATAAAAGGACACATAGTTGGATAGGTTAGATTTTTTAATTGTTTTTAATTTGATATTTTTGAAATTTTATTTCTATTGTGTTTTTGTTGCCAATTTAAATGTCTTTAACTGTATTAAAAATATAGAATTTGAGGTAGGTATTATGAGAATTGAGTTAAAATTAGAAACTGAGGCATTTACAACAATTCCTTACAACCACCAATATTACTTAGCATCGGCATTGTACAATAAAATTCATTCATCCAATCCGGAATATGCCAATAAGTTGCACAACTACCAAAAATTTAAGTTTTTTACATTCTCATTATTACAAATCAGAAAAAGAATGATTAAAAGAGAAGGGATTGAAACAGTTGATGGGAAAGTTAACCTATATATCTCATCCCCAAGTGCTGAGTTTTTGGAAAATTTTATAGGCGGATTACTTGAGGATGGTGTGCTAAAAGTTGAAAGTATAGAGTTTTTTGTAAAAAAGGCAAAGATGTTGCCAACACCAGAAAAATTTGAAGTTTTAAAGACACTTTCCCCCATATATTTAAAAACACTGGTTAACACTGAAAAAGGGAAAAAGATCTATGACTTATTACCAAACAATTCAAAGTTCTACGAAAACTTAAAAAAGAACTTAAAGAGAAAGTATGAAATGTTTCATAATAAAAAATGTGATTTGGATTTTGAATTTGAAGTTTTGAACCATAGACCAAAGAGGATGGGGATTAAAAATACCTACCATAAATGTTCTGAAATGGTGTTTAGGATTTGGGGGGATTATGAGTTAATAAAGTTTGGTTATGATTGTGGATTTGGGGAGAAAAATTCCATGGGTTTTGGAATGGTAGTAAATATATAATTTGTGGTTATTATGATTATAAAAAACAAATTTCAGATAAATTGGTGATATGGTGTATAAAATTGCCGTTGTTGGAGGAGGGCCATCTGGAAGAATATCCTCTATGGAATTGGCTAAGAAAGGTTTTGATGTGGAACTTTATGAAAAAGACAAAATTGGGGGGACATGCTTAAACTATGGTTGCACTTACATAACAGGCCTTAGGGAGATGGCGGATATTATTGAGAACCTCAATGTCCTAAAAAATGAAAAAATAAAATTGGAGGATATAATTTCATTTAAAGAATTGCAAAAGAAAATATCCAAGATTCAAGATAAAATAAGGGATAAATTAAAGAGAGAAACCGAAGATGCAGGAGTATCAATAAAAAATGAAGAGTTTAAAGAAGAATATGAAAAAGATTATGATTATGTTGTATATGCTACTGGAAGGAAAATCTCTAATCCATACGATGAAGGATTTTTGACATACAAAGATATTCCATTACTAAAAGAACTTCCAGAGAGAGTTTTAATTGTTGGAGGGAGTGTGGTTGCTGCTGAATACGCCCCCATATTTTCAACATTTGGAAGTGAAGTTGTTGTTTATGCACGTTCAAAATTTTTAAAGATGATTAACGATGAGGATATTAGGGACTATATTTACAAAAAGATAGTAAATTTTAAAATAGTGGAAGGTAATGAGAAATTGGGGAACAAACTTATAAATGATGATTTTGATGCAAAGATTATTGCAATAGGTGGGAGGACAAGATTTCAAACTGATGAATATTTGAGGGTTATTGGTAAAGAAAACGTCTATGCATGTGGAGATTGTGTTAAAGGAGGATTGACTCCAATAGCAAGAATGGAAGGAAGGGTTGTGGCAAATAATATATTCAATGAAATTAATAACAAAAACTTAATAAAACCAAATTACAATTTAATACCCTATGTCATAAGAATGTCATTAAATATAGCGGTTGTTGGGGAGATAACAAAAAGGCACGAAACTCTACCAAATCCCACTGGGAAGGAAAATTACTTCAAGGTATTAAATAAGAATGTTGGAATGACAAGGATTTATTATGAAAGTGGTAGAGTTGTTGGAGCGATAACAATATCTCCAATTTCAGAGGTAGTTCCTTACTTTACACAATATATTAAAGGTATTGATGTTTATGATGATTTTAGGGAAATACATCCATCTACAGATGCATTCTATAAGATGATTTTGGGATAAAATGGATTTTGAAATATTTAAAGAAATGGGGCTAACTCTCGTTAATAAGTATGGTTACTTAGGCATTTTTTTAATAGGGTTTTCTGAGCCAATTTTTCAGCCAGTTCCAACAGAGATTTTTATAATTAGTGGTATTCTTTTGGGTCTTGATTGGAAGTTGGTTTTAATTGTTTCCACACTCGCCTGCAATCTCGGGGCTATAATAACCTATCATCTTGCAGTAAGATACGGGGAAAAGTTGGCATTGAAGTTATTTGAAGAAGAAAAGTTAAAAAAAGGGGAAAAGTTTTTAAAAAAATGGGGAGTTATGGGAGTTATTGTTGTAAGTTTTACCCCAATCCCATTTGAGATAATATGTTGGGTTTGTGGAATGTTCAACATGCCATTTAAAAAGTATATGGTTGCAGTGTTTTTGAGTAGGATGATTAAACATGGCTTGGCTGTTTTACCATTTATTTTACCAATAAAAAACCATCTTCCATTTTAATACTAAATACTAAAAAATTCATAAACAGAATTTTATATTAAATAAGATATAACTTAATTTAGCAATAAAACAATATAAAAAATTCTTTTTTGGTGATGTTATGTGTTTAGCAATTCCATGCAAAGTTATCGAAATCATTGAAGAAGATGGAGAGAAATATGCGATAGCGGAGTATAAAGGAGTTAAACAAAAGGCAAAATTAGCACTATTAGAAAATGTAAAAGTAGGGGATTACATCCTAATTCATACAGGTTATGCACTTGAAGTCATGAGTGAAGAAGACGCAAAACTAAGTTTAGAAACATGGGAAGAACTGTTTAATGCTTTAGAAGAAATGGATAAAGAAGAGGGAAAAATAAAAGAATAAATTAACTCTTTTATTCTTGAGTTACCTTTATTGCTTTTGTTGGACAGACGTCTTCACAAACCCCACAGTATGTGCATTCATCCTCTTTTGCAACAACAACTTTATCCCCTTGAATCTCAAATACTTCCATTGGGCATGTATTTACACATTCTGCACATTCTGGGCCTTTACATTTTGAGTAGTCGATTGTTACAGCCATCTTATCACCTTTTAATTTATTGTAGATTATAAATACAAAAAATAAAAATGGTACTTTTGGATATATAAGCTTTACTATAAAAATTTTTTAATAATAAAGAAAAAAGAGAATTTGCAGAATTTTTCATATATTAAAAATTACATTAAGATGAATCCTCTCTTAAAAACTAAAACCTCCTAACATTTGGATTACTCAAACTTCTCTCTATATTCCACAATTCATTTAGCACATTTGAGCCGATATCTGCCCTCAAAAAGGGAACTTTAAATCCCACACCAATATGTGAGAATGAGGAGTTGTTTCCAAATATTGTAGGATATACACCTTTTTCTAAGATATAATTTATATAATAATACATTTCAGTTATAGTCCCCATTTCATAAGGATTTATCTTTGAGAAATCTGCTTCTTCATACACTCCATCTACACAAAGAAATCCATCAAATTCCACGAGTTCATCACACTCCAAGTAATCCAATTCATTTACTCTTTCATCATACCTTGTTATTCTTCCCCCAACCAAAATTTCAACGTCCTCTTCTTCTTTAATATTCTCTATAATTGATTTAAATGTATTTATCTCATTAAATACATCTTCACAAACAAATTCTCCACTCATGTTTCTAACTTCATAAATATCAGATAATCTATTCAAAATCTTATCATAAATAAGTACAATTTCCCCAATAGAATCCACCATAGGAATTGCAATTAACTTATTATCCTCCTTATCAGAGAGTAAAGAACATCCAACAATAGGTAACTCAGTTATTAAAGCCCCGCCTAAATGCTTAAACAATGGAATATCCATACTATTTGCTGCAGATCTTGCTACACTTATAGAAACTCCCATTGTTGTCCTTGTATCATCAACAGAAACGTTGCATATTAGTGAATCTATAAAATCTTGGTTTGATGCTGGATATCCCACCAACTCCGGTGCTATAACATTCTCTACATCTGAGATAACATAATCTGGGTTTTCCGTATCTATTATATCATAACCAATACTTGTGTTTGTAACCGTTGTTATCATTACTTTAATTTTTGAACCTTTGAATACTTTTTTTGCAGTAATTCTTTCAATAATAGTCGTGTTTTCCACATATATCCCCTTTAAAATTGGTATTTTAAAAAATAAGTTAATATAATTATTCTTCAAAACCAATTTTTGGCCTTTTTACTCTCAAAGGAACCATACCTTTTTTTATCTCTTCCATCGCTATATCCAATGTTGATGATTTATCGGTTTCTATTGTTATAAGGGCACCTTCTGAAATCTGCATTGCCCTTGCACCTAATACCCTTGCAACTTCGAATTTTGTTAACCTCATCAAAATCACCACTACATGTTATTTTGGGTTTTATATTGGGTGAAAATAATAAATGGTGGGGCCGCCGAGATTTGAACTCGGGTCGCACGCCCCCCAGACGCACAGGATGGACCAGGCTACCCCACGGCCCCCCATACCCAAAAATTAAAATAAACAAATTATACCGTATTATCATGTTCCATAATATCATCGATAAGTTCCCTACCCATTTCGTCAATTTTATGGGAAATAAACATCCTTCTACAGCAATATTTCCTAATTCCTAAATCATCTAAAATATCTTTTGGATTCTCCCCATTGAGAATTCTCTTAACATACTCTTCATAAACCTCAGATATAACATTTCCACAAGAAAAACACCTAACTGGAAATATCACATTCATCACCAAATATTAATTCTTTTAAAAAAAACAACTAAAAATTAAAAAGTAAATAAATAATTTATCTGTAAGATTTTTGTCTTTTTGCTCTTGGACCTTTTGTTGACCTACTTGGTTTGTGAGGCTCTGTTCTTCTTGCATCACTAACAAGGAGGGTTCTATCGTAAGCAAGGAATTTCTCTTTTATTTTTGGATCTCCTGTGAATCCAACAATTACCTTACCAATTGCGGTTCTTGCAGCATCCATCTGCCCCATAATTCCTCCGCCTTTAACAACGACATCAATATCCATTTGTTTTATAACTTCTTCCCCTGCTAAGATAATAGGTTCCATTAACTTCATTCTTTTGTATTTTGGCTCAATTAATTCAATTGGAACTTTATTTATCCTTATTCTACCTTTTCCAGGCCTTGCAGTCGCTCTCGCAATGGCAGTTTTTCTTTTACCAACAGTATGGACAATTTTCATTTAATCACCTCATTTAGAATTTTGCACCTAACCACTTACTTAACTCTTCAACTGTTATATATTTATTTGTGTTTGGCTTGTGAACCATGTTTACATCAATGTTCAATCCTTCTGGAACCCCAACATAAACCTTAACCCTTTTAAATGCCTCTCTTCCTTTTGGTTTTTTGTATGGAAGCATTCCTCTAATGACTCTCCTTACGATATCGTCTGGTCTTCTTGGATATTTTGGACCCATTCTTCTTGGGTTTGTTTTGCTTTTTCTCATTCTTTTTTGTAAGTATTTTTTAAGTATGTATTCTCTGTTTCCTGTAATAATTGCCTTCTCAGCATTGACAATAATAACCTCTTCCCCTTTTAGTGCCATTTTTGCTACGTATGATGCTAATCTCCCAACAACAGCATTTTCTGCATTTACTACTACCATAATTCCACCTATACGTGTTTTTTCTAAAATAAAATAAATTTAAAAATTTAAATAAATAATATTATGCCATAATTTTCACTTTTGAACCTTTTGGATTTTCTTTAATTAATTCTTCAATTGTTATGCATCTTCCGCCTACTGACTCAATGATTTCTTTAGCAGTCTTTGAGAATGCAAATGCAGCAACTGTAACCTTATGACTTATTGCTCCAGCACCTAAAACTTTACCAGGGACTATAACAACGTCTCCTTCTTTTGTGTATCTGTTTATTTTACTAACATTTACTTCTGCCCTATTTCTTGCAGGTTTTGCCAATCTTCTTGCAATATCCTTCCAAATCTTAGCGTTATTTTTATAGGATTCCTCTTTCAATACCTTTATTAATTCAACGAGTTTTGGGTTTGTGGCTTTTATTTTCATTATCTCACCGTGTTTCCTTTTTTTAGGAAGTTAATAAAACTTAATCTTCTTTGAGATTTGATGCCTCAAGTTCTGATAAAAATACCTCTGCTTTATTTTTTAATATTTCAACAGATGTCTTTAATATATCTTCTGGATCCATATTACCAAAGGACTCAACTAAAAACTCAACCTCATCATCGCTAATTTGTTTGTAGGTGGCATTACAAGGTTGCCATTTAGCATGAATCTTCCCAATACCAACAGTTGCCTCACATACGAGTTCTATCCTTTGCCCCTCTCTTAATTTTATTATTGGTATATTTTTGAATACAACTTCCCCATTTTCAGATTTTAAATCAGATGAATAAACTGTGCAGGGCCCTTCTTTAATTAAAGTAAAGGTTATGACTTCATCTTCACTAACAGGTTTCCCTTTGATTGGTATTAATCCCAACCTATGGGCCAAGATTTCATCATGCATGGATGATGTATTTTCATGGACATAGACGTTTTCGATGGCATAAGTTGGAACTTCAGAGATCATAATTCTTCTTATGGCATTTGAAAATGATATAGGGGCTTTTAATGTGAATTTAAAGATTTCCCCTATTTTGGTTTTTTCTTTTTCTTTAATATTAATCAAACTACATCACCCCAAACAGAACGAAAGAAATTAGCAATTTACCTCCTACTCTTCCTTGGTGTTGTACCATCGTGTGGGATTGGTGTGACATCCTCAATTCTTCCAATTCTGATTCCTGCTCTTGCCAATGCCCTTATTGCTGCCTGTGCTCCAGGACCTGGTGTTCTTGATTTGTGTCCACCTGGAGCCCTAACTTTTACGTGAACTGCTTCAATGCCTCTCTCTTTTAAAATCTCTGCTATTTTAAATGCAGCCTGCATTGCTGCGTAAGGTGAAGCCTCATCTCTTTGGTTTTTTACTATCATACCACCAGAAATTCTCGCAATTGTTTCTGCTCCAGTTATATCGGTGACATGGAGTATTGTGTTGTTGTATGACGCGTATATGTGGACAACTCCCCACCTTTCGACTTTTTCAACCATTAATAACCACCTTGAATCCTATTTTTTTACCCAATCAAAAATTATTAATAATTTTAAAAAAATTAAAAATTACTTATTGAGAAACTTGTTCTTGACTTTCTTCAGTTTCAACAGTAATTTTTGCCCTTTCAGGGTGATCTTTAGAGCTGAATGGTGAATTTGGTGTGTAGTCAATAGCATCTTCTTCATCAACTGTGACCATATAACTTGGGGCTGTAACTTTTCTTCCGTTTACCGCAATATGTCCGTGGACAATTAACTGCCTTGCCTGTTTTATTGTTCTTGCTAAACCTTTTCTAAATACAATTGTTTGCAATCTTCTCTCTAAGATATCTTCAATTGTTAATGCAAGGATATCATCTAATGTTGGATTTTCTTTTTTAAGTATACCATATCTTTTTAATACGTTGAATAATTGTTGTGCTTCCCTTGCACCTTGCTCTGTTGTATCGCTAATCAATCTTCTTGCCTGCCTTCTGTAGTTTCTTAATTTTGTTTCTGCTTTCCAAACCTCTCTTTTATTAACTAAACCATATCTCCCACATAATTCATGTTCTCTTTCAATTCTTTCTTTAATCCAAGGGTGGTTTGGAGTGTCATATTTTTTTCTTGGTTTTTTTGGATCTCCCATCGATTTCACCTTCTATTTGACGTTTTTAATGTTGATTCGTGTTTGATTCCATAATTTCTTAATTATACATATGCAATTAAAAAATTAAGAGATGTTTTATAATTAATTTTTTGGAAATTAATGAACCATTACTTCTTCCTTCTGGAAACTCCAACAGTTTGACCTCTTCTGAATGTACTTTTTGTTCTTTGTCCTCTACATGGCAATCCTAATTCGTGTCTTATACCTCTGTAGCATCTGATTTTCTTCAATCTGTTGATGTCTTCTTGTATAGCAATGGTTAAATCTGATTCGATTATGTGTTTGTCTTCTCCAGTGTAGTAATCTTTTTTTCTGTTGAACATCCATGATGGAATTCCAAATTTAGCAGGATCACTGAGAATTTCCTCAATCTTTTTAACTTCTTCATCTGTTAAGTAACCTGCTAATTTTTTTTCATCTAATTTTGCCACTCTAATTATAGCCTTAGTTATTGCTTCCCCAATACCATATATCTCTTGTAAAGCACGTGCTAGTGGCTTTTTACCATCTATATCTGTTCTGGATATCCTAATTAAGTATTTAAAATCTGTCTGTTCTTGGGTCAATGTTGCACCTCCAAAGAATAATCGTGTTTATAAAAATAAATTTGTTAAAAAGAACGGGAAAATCAGTGGCGCAGAGGGGGGGATTTGAACCCCCGCGGGGCCGAGCCCCATGGGATTTCCAGTCCCACGCCTTGGCCGGGCTAGGCTACCTCTGCTCAAAAAAGCATACTTTATTTTACACTATGCGATATAAATATGTTTCGATATGATGGATTTATATACTTAAATCCCTAGCCTACTGATTTCCCCGTTCTTCGTGTTTCATATATGTTTTCAAATATTATTTAAAGGGATATATATCCTTTTCGGTAATATGTGGTATCCCGAAATTATTTCGCACATGATAATTATAAATATTCGAATGATAACACTCGTAAAAATATGAGAGGGGTGAAACTAAACCAGAAGAAAATTCGAAAAATAATTAGATGGAAAGAGAACGAAAGTTATAGCAAAGAAACTAAATATATCCGAACGTAGGGTTCAGCAGATATGGAGAGAGTATCGGGAAACTGGAAGAATTCCCGAATTAAAACGTAGAGGTAGAAAGCCAAGGAACATAGATAAAGAAACTATCGAATTGGTCTTAAATGCTTTGCCGAAATGTAAGCTAACGAGTCCCGTTCATTTAGAGAAGTATATAGAACGTAGGCATAATATACACATCCCACATAATCGTATATATACTATACTAAAAGAGATGGGCATAACACAACCACGAAAGAAGAAAAAGAAGCCAAAGCGATTCAACGTCTTAAAACCTACGAACTATGCATATGGATTTTAAAATGGTAGATATTAGTAAAATTAGATATTACCTACTGCTAATAATAGACGACCATAGTAGATATATCTTACATGTTAAGTTGTATGAAGAAGCGACATCAGACGTTGTAATTTCTGCTTTAAAAAGTATGGGAAATCTAAAAAGATATTAACCGATAATGGAACTCAATTCGTTCCTACGAGAGGAGGAGTATCTAAATTCCAGAAGTTTCTACTGGAAAATCGGATTTTGCATATAAGAACCTCTGTTAGACATCCCAAACAATAGGAAAAGTTAAAAGGATAAATAGAGAAATTGAATATCGATTATATATGTTCAATAGTTTAGAAAAGTTCGTAGATTGGCATAATCGAGTAAAACCACATCGTTCTCTTAATTTTAAAACTCCTTATGAAGTTTATTATGGTGTAGAGTGTGATAAGGAGGTGATTAGCGTATGAAAAATTATGGTGAAATAATTTCAGGATACAACAACAACCTCCATACAACCGAAAAGTTTATATATTAGTTTCTCCATTGTATAGTTTGCTCTGATTGAAATGGTAAAAAAGTGCGGCCTTGATGTAGTCTGGTAACATACGGGCCTGCCACGCCCGTTCCCCGGGTTCAAATCCCGGAGGCCGCACCAGTGATTTGGGGCTTGTTTATTCGTGCGCCGGTGGTGTAGCCTGGTATCACTCTGGCCTTCCAAGCCAGCGACTCGGGTTCGAATCCCGACCGGCGCACCATTATCAGTATCTCCGAATATGCATTAGATATACACAACCGAGTATTACTACCATAATCAAAGGAAGGTTTGCTAATACAAGTTTGCAAAGTCGTTAAT